>JBNMHL010000029.1:0-15437 GCA_050872745.1 Clostridiales bacterium
GTTTGCTAGGTGGTTAGGTGCGTTAAATATCAAAGTTAATTTTGAAAATCAAAATAATAAGCTCATAACAGATGGTTATGGTTTGGCAAGTGCAACATACACCAAACTTGATGTAAACACAGGTGCGATTAGTGAGGGCAAGGAAGAAATAAGCAACTATGAAGCTTACAAATTCTTATGTGATCCAAACACAGAAGCGGTTGTTCGATTAGGTGTTAAATGGGGCTATAAATTACCAACTGGCTTGATAATAAACGGCATTAAATATAGTTTATCTGGAAGTTATGATGATTTCACTATTTCAACAACTAATCCAGAAACTAATGAGTTATTAAAAAATTACTGCAAAATAATCACGATTGAATTTGCTCATGTTTCTAAAAACTTCACAATCAGTTTTGAAACGGAAGAGGTTTACGCTGAAACATACATAATTAGTGTTGAGGGCGAGAAAAATGAAACAGAAGTTATAGAAACTCAAAACTATGCTTATAATTCAACAATTCGTTTTGATGAAATTAACCACGTTGATGATTTCGAAAAAGCTGGTTATTATTACATTGATTATGTTAGAGATGAACAAAATACTCCATTCACAAAACTTGGCTTTATATGGGAGTGGAATGAAAGTATAAAAAATATGCAATTGGTGGCTTATGATGAGGATAGTAATAGAATAGGTTTTGCAGCCGAAACTGAAAGTGGCGACTATCAAATCTCGATCAAACCGAACTGGCAATATAAAACCACTAGCGCAGAAATTCTACTAGAAACCAAAAGCACTGAAGGTGATGATTTAATACTTAAATCTCCAACAATCTTTTTACAATTAGTTAGGTTTAACATTAATGGAACAAGCAATTACTTCGCATGTTATATATATATCACTTATGAAAACTCTCAGTGGAAAATTGAAAAAGCAACAGCTATCGATGGAACTATGCTTCAACTTGTTGATGGATGGGTGCAATATGATAATGAGGGAGTTTATAAGGTAGAGGTAGAAAACAATATTGTTAAAATTGGCAATTTGCAATATGACGACAGAATATATTTACGTTCACTAACAAAAATGGATTATTACTCGATTCAATATATGAATGTTGTTGATAAAGATACTAATGTTTCTGATTTTGGAAGTTGGGAAAATAGGAGACAAGAAACAAAAGCAGTAGAAACGAATCCGCAAGGTATCGGTAGTGGCGGTGAAATAAGTGACATTAATGTTATTGTTTCTGATAACAAAACCAAAGAAAGCTCTAAAAAGTTAATATTCAAAGTGGAGTTTGAACCTGATAGTTATGGCGTTGGATATTCACTTGAAAGCGATTGCTATGATGTTAATTTTTATTCAAGTGAGGGAATTTCAAACATAGTCAATGATTTAACCTTTGGTGCAATAAAAGATAAAGATGGCAACGAAATAGCTAATGTTATTGGGAAAGATAATGTTATATATCGCGGTGGCTACTTAAGATTTGATGTTGAAACCAAAGAAGGTTATGAACAAAATCAAGTGCCAAATATTAAATCTATCAGTATTAGAAGAAAATATGGTGGTGATTTCATTAAATACTCATATTCTTCAAATACTGGAAGTAAATTTATTTTGATAAACTCAGATAAAACCATTGAATTGGAATACTCATCAAAAGTTGTTGATGGCAAAACCATTCACTCATTCACTTTTAACAAAAAAGATATTAGTGGAGATGTGATAGTTGAATTTGGCAAGGCACAAGGCGAAACTCGTAACTTATTCTTAGATGATTATTTGGTTTATGGTTGGAACAAAACCACATTTGGAAACAACACTTACGGAACTTGGAAATTCACAAAAGATGGTGCAGTTTCGTTATTTGCAAATGATGATAATGAGCAAAATAAATTAATTGCAGATGATAATAAAATTAGCTTAAGATATGGCTATTCATTTAAGCAAGTAACAAATAAAAATATGGTTTATATTGAAATCTACTCAGATGAACTAGATGGAAATGGAAACCTTAAGAAATATGGCTACTTAACTTACACTATCAAAAATACAGATACACACGACACAAATAACAACAATATTCTTTTCTATCAAAATAAAGAAGACATGAATAATTCCACAAGTTCTCTAACTAATTTCTGCTTTAGTGAAGAGCAAGGAACTCATGCAAAACTTGCGGTTGGCGTGTTTGAATTTGTTTGGTTAAATTTGGCCAAAAATTTGCCTATTCCAAATGCTTGGGATTGGTGGGAAGTTTATAGAGGCGAAGAAAAACTTAGCGAAGAAGATGTTGATTTGTTTGAAGAAATAACCCAAAGCGGTTCTAGTTTAATTAGTCCATATGGTGGTGAAGTTTCAAACAATACTAGTATTGAGTTTGCGAAAGTTAAGGTTATAAAAGGAAATAGTATAAACAGCTACAGCGTTGAGGGAAGCGATGAAAAAACAGCAACAATAGTAATTGGAACTGTTTATCAAACATTCACATATAATTTTGTTTTAACATTAAAATTCAAATCAAATGATTGCAACATTTCTAGCAAATTTGAATTTGATAATGATAATAGAATAATTGATGGCGATAATATAAGCTTAACTGCCAAATACAAATTCGATGGAACTGGGGCAAGTGGAAGTCCAATTCAAGTTAAAGATGCTCAAGATTGGAATAGGTTAATCTATTTGGCTAGCAATTTGAAAGATGTTGATGAATTTAAATCTATTGATGGAATATCAAATCCAACAAATTCATATAACTTCAAACTAAATAGTAATTTTGATGGCAACAAAGTTAATCACTTAACTAATTTCAATGGAACAATTGATGGAAACAACAAAATCATATCTAACTTAAATAAAACACCAATTGGAACACTAAATGGTTCAGTTCAAAACTTAACACTAGAGTATCAAGGAAACTATTCTGCAAACGGCTCAAGCCAATTCGCGGGGCTAGCAAAAGTTATGACTAATGGCTCACTTGAGAATATTACTATTCAAGGAAGTGTGGCATTAAATAGTGGAATATCGGAGTTTGGTGGGCTAATTGGCGAAATGCAAAATGGCTCGATTTCAAACTGCTCAAATAATCTATCATTAACGACCTCTTCATCATTTAGCGTGTTTGGTGGATTGGTTGGAAATGCTACTGGAGATATTTTAATATCTGGCGGAACCATAAACCTTAAAAAAGATGGAACTGATGCTAATATAAAATTGAAGAACAAGGCGGAAACGCAAGCCGATAATAAAGTTGCATACTTTGGTGGCGTTATTGGGTTTAGTTACACCAGTACTATCACAGTATCAAACACAATTAACGTTTCAATTCCAGATGTTCTAAGTTCAGCTTCGAGCACTTATGCGGGTGGAATTTTAGGCTATGGAAACTTGAATGCAACTAATGTTATGCTTGATGGTTTATTAAGCGTTAGTGATAGTGGAGTAAGTGTTTTAGATGGTTATGTTGGAAGCTATGTTGGTTTTGCAACTAATGCAATAATAACTGGTTCAACTAATAATATGAGTGTGGGACTAACTCAGCAAAAATCAAACGCAAATGGTTATGTTGGTGGGTTTGTTGGAAAAGCAGAATCTATTGATTTTAATGGAATCAGCGAGAACACTGGCGATGTAACTATAAGCGGAGTAAAAATTGATGCTGGCGGAATAATTGGTTTTGCGAGTGATTTAAAAGTCACTGGAGAACTAACTAATCTAGGAAATGTTAAAATTAATAAAGTTGATGGTATAAGCCGAATTGGTGGAATTGCTGGAAAGGCTGAAACCTTTAATTTGGCAACTGATAACGTCAATAAAGTTTTATCTCAAGGTGCAATATTAGTTGAGAACCAAATTAAGTTTGTGAATATTGGTGGAATTATTGGTGAAGTTGGAACAATTTCAAATGCAATTAATCCAATCCAATATGAAAGCAGTGGAGCAATTTCAGTAAGTAGTTCAACGGATGTTGGTTGCAATATTGGTGCATTATTTGCACGCGTTAATAAAAACTTTAACTTTGCTTCAGGTAGCGAGTTCATATTTAATAATGATGTAACAGTGACTAACGCAAATGCTAGCAATACTGCCAATGCTTCAATTGGTTTAATTGGCAACATGGCTTCTGGTGGAATATTGAGCTTTGAAAGTGAGAGTTCGTTAAAGATAATTCTAAATAGCCAAATTTTAGTTTCAGGAATTAAAGAATGCGGATTTGGAGGAATATCAAGCTCTTTAAACACCTTAGATGCAACAAATTTAAAAGAATTTAACTTTGATTGTGGTGAAAACTTTAAATTAGAAGTAACTAATTCAACTCTAATATTTGGTGGAATGGCGGGAACTTTGTTTTATGGATCAATTTTCCCAACCACTTTGAATGCAACTATAAAATTAAATAACATCACCGCTAATGGCTATGTTGGTGGTTTGTTTGGTGAGACTTTTGACGTTGATTTTGCTCAAGAAAATTACGGATTTAAATTAACTGGAACAATAGATGCGACATCAAATAATGGCGAACTATATGTTGGTGGACTTGTTGGAAAAACATCTTCTGGGGTTTCTAAATCAAGTAATAGCATTAGTGTTTCAGCAAGCGAAGATAAATCATATGCTGGTGGATTTATTGGTTATGCTGAAAGCAGTTTAACAATAAGCGAATGCTATAATAATGGAACAATCACAGGAACTTATGCTGGTGGATTTGTGGGCTGTGTTAAAGCTGCAACTAGAATTGCGATTGAAAATTCTTATAACATTGGAAGTTTGAATGGCACGCAATCTAGTGCATTTATTGGAAATGGAAATGTCGATTTAAAAGCTGTGTATAGTGCAAAAATTAATGGCGAAAATGTTTCTGATATTGCAATTTGGGATAATTCTGGAAAAGAGATTGCTGGGGTGGAATCAACCCTAAAAAATCCATATGAGCTATATAGCACTCATAATTGGAATTTCTTAGGCACTTGGTATATCTGGGATTCGGAAAATAACGGACTACCTCAACTAACTTGCTTTAATGATGAGGTTAAAAGTTTCACTATCAATTATCACAAAAAAGATGGTTCTATTAATTCATCAAAAATTATAACGCAAGAGAAAATTAATAATTCAACAACTGGAAAATACTATCATAAAGTTCAAGCGGGTGAAAATGAGGCAGGGTTCTCGTTTATATGCTGGTATGAAAATGTCAGATTAACTGGAAGATCATTCGTTGAGAACGACTACCTATTTATAACTAGTGAAGAGATTAATCTTTACCCTGCATTTAGTGCTAAAGATGTGATTATCACATTGGATTATAATGAACTTTATTTAAATGGAAATAATAATCCGCTTTATCTTGAAGTTAAATTTAAAAGCGATATACAAATAGATAATGTTTTCCCTAATGGATCAATAACAGGCAAAACAACAATAAGTGGTGAACAAATTGATTATTATGAATATAACTATTTGGATTCGAACAATACACCAAGAAGCTCAAGAGTGTTATATCAAAAAATGGATGGTAAATATAAACTTTGGTTAAATAGCGTAACTTCTCTAAACGGAAATCCTAATGCGGTTGACTGCCAATTATTTGCTTTCAAAATGCTTGGAAACTACACTAAAACAATGAAGTTTGATTCAAATTCAAATTCATATGTTTTAACTATAATGAATGGCGAAGATGAGTTATATACAATCACAGTTAAGAATAGCGCGCGTTATTATCAATATGATAAAGATTCTGCAAAATCAACAGCTTCTTCATTGTTTAAAGCTAACAATGGTTCGGGCTTAGATGAATATAAAATCCCAGTTCAAGATACATATAAAAAGTATGAAATTCAACTATGGCAAGAAAGCGTTGATAATGATAAGGTTAAGATTAGCCAAGTAATAAATGACTTAGAAAGAAAAATCAACACTTCTGACTTTATTAAATTGGAGGGTTCAAAAGATATTGACTCTGGAGCGTACTATTATATTGAAAATAATAGCGTGGTTCTTGAAATACATTGCAAGAATATGGGTATCACACTAGATGGAGATATGTTCAAAAATTTAAATGCTGGAACTAAATTTAGAACATTCGACACATCAAGTCCAAATATCTCTAGCGGTTATGGTTCAAATGAACGCATAACAATAAGCTATGGCAACACGCCTTTATATAACCTAGGAATTGAAACCTATTATGCAATTTATATTTTAAAAACAGTTGAAATATCGATTTCTTCATTTGCTAAAAAGATTGATGGTTCTAACTCATATGAACTAAATGGAGATTCAGCTCAAGGAACAACATTCACTTATCAATCAAGAAATGGAAATGGAACAGTTAATTCAAGTAGTTCATTAAAACTTAACGGGGATTATGCATCAATTAGCGTTATTTATGGCACAAAAGTTAAAGTTGATTTAATCGCAACATATGGCTATAAGATTGATAGTAGTGAAGCTAATAATGGAATAATTGTTTCTGCCAATGAATTATTGAGCAATTCAATTGGAACGGGAACTAAACCTATTCAAAAATCAAAAGAAGAAAAAATTAAAACGATATTTAATCAAGAGAGTATTGATATTAGTGATTATGCTAGTGGAGATAATGTTTATCTTGGAATTTACCTATCAAGAGAAAACTTTGAGCTAACATGCAAAAGCCAAACGGAAAAACTTTGGGATTATGGAAATCAATCAGATAAAGGGCAATATCAAGAAACTAATGAAAGCGATTGGATCTATAACGGTGGAAAAGCTGAAATTGTTTCTTTAACTGGAGTTTATGGTGGCGCTGTGACCATAAAGGCAACCCCAAACACTGGCTTTAATTTTGTTGGCTGGTATTGTGGGAATGAGAAAGTGTTTGATAGTGATGATATTGATATTTCATTTAACTTTGGAGATCGTCAAACAAAGAAACATTATGTTTATGGAAATGGTAAATATTCACTAACCCTAACCGCTAGATTCAATAGGGCAGTGATTGGCATAACGTATAGTTATTCAGTTCAAAATAAAACAGATGATGAATACACTGAAAATGTTGTAAGTAACGAAATTCTAGTTAAAAACTTTGTTATAGGAAACAAACTTGAATTTGAATTAACCTTGGGTGATGATTGTTCAATTGGCAGTGAAAAGGGAATTGGTTTCTATTACGTTCCTAATGGTCAAACATACAATGCTAGCGATTTCCAAAACAATCCAAGTTTCAGAATAGAAAATGATAATGTTGGCAAACCAAATAAGAAAATTTCTTCAAACGATGGATACCCTCGCTCGAATAGTAATATTAATATTAATTTTAAACTTAATAGGGTTGAAATTGAAATTCAAGAAGTCACTTGGGATAAAGATGTTACTAAATTAAACATTGAATTAATCAATAAAAAGGAGAATTCGACTGGTGAAAAAGTTCGCTATGGCGCACCTTACAACACACAAACTCTATCAAACTCAAAAACTCAAGCAGGTTCAAACGGCGTTTCTTACACGCTAAATTTCTATGGCTGGTATAGTGAAGATGTGTTTGTTGCTGAAAAAAGAAGAATAGAAAATCCTTCATTTGTAAGTGCATTAGACGGAACTAAAATAACAAACTTAACCATTGCTGATGGCGATATTGGTTGGGATAGAAGTTCAAATAAATATTCCCCTAAAAATATTTATGGTTACTATGGCAATGATGATTATATTTTCAACTTAACTGCCATCAAAACTAATTTGCCAAGCAATAATAAATGGGATTTATGGGCAGATGAAACAAATGCATCTGGATTTGCTTGGAGTGAATATACTGTTATTGATTATGGGAATAATAATTTAAAACTTATAAGCCCTAAGATTGATATTGAATATTCAGATAAAAAATACACAATAACATTCACTGAACCAACTGGAACAGTTAAAAGTGTTACATATACTTTCGATTGCACTAAAGCAAGCGAAGATGTTTTAAAGGGCAAATACACCGTTGGCGTGTATAAAGGCAATTCTGCTATTTCTAATGTAACAAATGGAGGCAGTAGCTCAATAAGTACCTATGATGGGGTTGGAAGAATTCACGATATAACCCTTAAATCGCTTTATAATTATACTGGCGATGGAACGGAAGGTAGTCCTATTGAAATTAATGATCCAACGGATTACTATATGCTTATGGTTATGGCTAACGGCGGAACTAGTGGTGGAACAGATACTGGTAATACTGATATTTATGAGAACAATACTTTTGTTGTTAATAAAAACTACAAATATTTCAAGCAAACAAGCGATATCACTTATAATAGCAGTTTAATGCCAAAGCTAAACGAAATGAAAGTGAATTATAATGGTGATGGCAATAAGATAAGCCAAATTGGAGTTAATAATGATGTGGTTAGTTTGCAAGGTTTAAATGTGAATAGCTGCACAGGATTGTTTGGGCATATTTATAATGCATCAATTACTAATCTTGTATTGATCTATGGGGCAACTCCAGAAATTGCAACAAAAATAGATGGAAAAACTTATAGTGGTTACATTGCGGATGTTGTGACTAATTCAACCATAGAAAATATTAGAGTTAAGTTAGATTATGGAACGCTAAGAGATGATAATGGTTACTCATTTAATAATGTGAATTATGTGGGTTCATTAATTGGTTGGCTTAATGGTGGAACAATTTCAAAAGTAGGTGTTAGCCAAAACGATTCAATAGATAAGAAATTAAATAACAATGATTTTTATTTCACAGATATATCGTTAAGCGGCTCAGGTACAATAGGTGGATTATTTGGAAAAGTTAGTGGAAGTATAACTTTAAGTCAATTATTGTATTTGGGCAACATAGAAAATTCAAGCACGGCTGGCGGAATAATCGGAGAAGTTAATGATGGAAGTATAATTTTAGATTATTGCGCATCTATCGGGAACTTAACTGCAACTTCAAATGTTGGTGGCATTGCTGGAAGTGTTGCTTCGGGCAAATTAACCCTAAACTATTGTGCAACATATGGAACTCTAAATGGATCAAAAGTTGCTGGATTTGCAAATTGTAACTTTGGAAACATATCAATAAATAACTCAATGAGCTTGGCAAACCTATGCGGAAACACAATCAATTATTTGTATAACGGAAACAGCGTAAGAAACGCAACAAATTCATATTTCAATGGCTTTGAAAACAACACCCGCATTTCTACTCCAATAACATCATCTATTACTACAATAGATGACTCAATTCAAAGCCCTTGGATTAATAACGGCTTGCCTATATTGGAATACTTTAACGAGTTGCTGGAAGAAGTAATTAACAAACACTACAGCGTTAATTATGATATTAAAGGTGTTAGTAGATATGATAAAAAAATTATAATAAATGGAATAGAATACATAAACTCTTACAAAGAAGATAATATTTTAATTTGCTACAACTATTTGGTTTATCTTGATTCTTCGGCCGAGTTTATTATAGGTTGGAATGTTTCATATACGAAAAACGGCACTACAACCACAAAATATTATTCCAAAACTGAGTATGGTACAAATAATATTTATGTTGGTGATGGAATTGAAGATGGCATAACTATTGATGTAACAGTTAAACTTGATACATGGAAAATCACACTAAATGCAAATGGTTTCCCATTTTCAATGACTAAAAGAGATTATAACGTTCCGAAAAGTCTAACAAAGGAAGAATTCGATCAGCCAGAGAATGTTAAAAAATACCAATATGAAGTTGCTGGAGATGGTTCAGTAATAATAGAAGTTGTTAAAGGTGAGCCAATGACTTTACCATATACAACTAAGATTGGTATGAGAAAAGTAAAATTAAAAAATTATAGAGACACTGGAGAGTATACCGATCCAAACACAGGGGAAAAATATTCATATGATGACTATAAGATATATAATGTAGATGATCCTAATGGTGGCGAGGAATACCTAAAATATTTGGTAGGTTGGAAGTTTGCAGGAGCTCAAAATTCAGATTTAGTAATACCACAAGAGAGACTTTCAACACGCTATACGCCAACCAGTGATTTAAACTTATATGCAGTGTGGTTAACAACAGTAGATTCGGGAAATCTTTGTTTTTGGCAATTTAATTGTACAGGCTATAATACAAGCACTAATGAAACAACATATTCTAAAAATGGAGTTGAATGCAAAGTATATTTAAAAGTTTCTTATAAGTTTAATGGCGAAACTAAAAGTTGGAATTTGAAAGCCAACCAAGATTATGAAGTTTTATATGCTAAAAAAAGTTGGGTTAATTATAAAAAATTTAAGTGGGAAAACCGCCTGACAGAGTTTAAAGTGTTAGGGAATGGAATTGATTTTGGCACAGATTCCTATGGAAGGTATAAGTGGTTAAAGTACGAGAATTTTGGAGGCGTATTTATTGATTTTATTTTTGATACAAAAGTGAATGACTATATTGCAAAAAATAACTTATTGTGCGTATATAGATGTATCGGCTTTGACCAAGATAATAGTATTACTAACCATAGTAAATGTCTTTCAATTCACAATCAAAAGATAAATGGAGAATATATTAACTTCGGTTTTGATAGATCGGGGCAAGATCCAACAATTACCAGTTATAATTTATATTCTGGAAATTTCACATTTGATAATTTACTTAACGCAACAAAACAATTAAAAATAGAATATCAATTAAAATTGTATTCAAGTAATTATAATAACTATTTTTCAGATTTAGGTTTATCTGTTACAGATAAGGTGCAATTTGGTAACAGTGCTGGTCTAAGCGACATTTTTAACTTCAGATATAGATTTTATGGTGTTAAATATGGTAATATAATATAATCGGTGCTAATTTTAATCACAAATTAATTATACCACAAAAAAAACGGCTAACATTAGCCGTTTTTTTGTGATATAAAATAACACACAAGAATAAAAGCAGAGTCGCGAGTTGAAAGTGTTATTCAAATAGCAAAATTTTTTACTAGATAAATTTAAAAAGTGTTAAATTTAACAAAATGTTTTTCCTTGAATTCTAATTTAAAATCGCTTGTAGTCACTAACAATTTCTTTATTGGGAATGCTATTTGAAATTTGCGCCCTTTTATATTTTTTAAACTAATAGTAAGTTTTGCTTTAAATTCAAGTTCATTATAGCCTCGTACCGATGTTCCCTCTTTATCTGTATTGCTCTTTCTAAATCGCAAATCGCCATTATAGTTATGAGCATTCAATATATTATCACCATCATTCTTTATATCTAAACTATCTAAACGTTTACTTTCCATTGGAATTCTAAAATTATAAATATTTAGATAAGTAATTCTTGGTGGTTCTGATGAAATTTTGGATTTTAAATAGTCAATGTTAAATACAATTTTCATAAATATAATGGTTTTACCACTGTTGGTTGTTAGAGTGTAACTGCTTTTCTGTGCAGTGTAAATTGTTCCAACTAAATCTCTATTATTATTATATATTTCTATTTTATCTATTCCATCATACTTGCCCTCAGTAACATGTGAAACATTGTTATAGTACCAAGTATAGTCATGAAACCTAGTCCAAACCGCATAAAGGGTTATGTCTCGAGTAGGTGTATATTCAGCACCATTATTATAATATCCAGTATAACCATTTTTAGTTTCACTCCAGCCAAGATGGTCTACACTCCAACTGTTAGTAATACCAGTTCCAGAAGGGATAAGGTTACTACCTGCAATATCTCCTGGATCATATCCGCCAAACCTTAAAAGTTTTATAGAACAACCAGCAACAACATCTTTTGTGAATTCTGTAAATGATCTTTCAGTTTCACTTCCTTCAGCGTTAGTGTATTTCTCAGAATGTGTAAAACCAAGTTTAAATGTGATTCTATAAGTTTTTAAAATAGCCTTGTATATTAAAGATGCCCCGGATGTTATGTAATCATCGGTAAAAATTAAATTCTTAGTATTGTATTCATTAATATAATCAGCATCATTATATTGATACAAGTTTTCACCTATTGTTATTTCCCAGCCTAAAACATCATCTTCACTGTTAAAATATAATAGGTAGTTAAAGCAGCAAGGTACATCAATATCAATATTTATTTCTTTTTTGTAAATTTGACCATTTAAATTAATCTCAATATCACGCTTAAGTTCATCATGTCCACCATTTAAGTCATACTTTATTGTATATGTGCCACATTTTTCCTTTAGTAACTCATTAAAGTATTCCAATATAGGCAAGCCGTTATTAATCCAAGGGCTTTGAATTGAGTCATCTATTGTAGTAATAGATGATTAAAATAAAAGATTAAACTTGTTATTATAGTAAATATAATAAATTATATGTATTTCATAATAATCATTATATTAGGTGTGTGTTAGGTAGTTAAATAACTGTTATGTTATATTATGGTGATTGTATTTGTTAAGCTGATAATGACTGTGTGTTTCAAAGTGTTTGTGGGTTTTGTGAAAAGTTTGAGGTGAGCTGGGCTTGGTGAGAGGGTGGAGGCTTGTGGATAAGTGAAGGCGGTTTTGTTTGTAGGTTGTGGGGGAGTTCCCACACAAAACGCAGTTTTGTGGTGTGCGAGTTTCTCGCGCACAATTTCAAGCGATGCTTGAAATAGGGAACTCCCCCATAACCCTATAAAGCCAATAAGGAGATCTTTATAATTATAACCTTATATAATCCCTAAAGATATGTTCTTATGGTTTTAACCTTATTGTAAACTTTTAATTGATGGGTGATAGATAAAGATGTTTAATGTTAGTTAGTTCGATGGAATACACTACTAGAACAAATAGTTTGTATGAATTATGTAAATTAAAAGCATAATTAAAAATGTTTTCAATTATAAAACCAATATAAAATTAAAAAATCAGCTTAAAAATTAATTAAAGCCATAAAAAAATTCATGAAAAAATAATTAAAAATAAAAAATATTTATGGAAATTTGAAAAAATTTCGATAAATATGAGGGTAAAAATTAGGTGAAAATATTAAAAAATGCTGCGTTTGGAGCAAAAAAAAGAAACACGCGGAGGGGTGGGATAAAAAAACTTAAAAAAACTTTAAAAAAACTTAAAAAAACTTTAAAAAGGGTGTTGACATTGAATTCTTATAGTTGTATACTTTACCTGCACAAATCGAAAGGGTGCAAATGAGATTGCCTTTAAGATTTATGCAAGAGTGTTTAAGTTAACTTTTAAGTTCTCTTAAATCACTAGAGTACATTGACAACTGCATATTTTAACTAGAAGAATGTACAACGAGTAGAGTAATTTTTAAAGATCATTAATTTTTAAAATAACGAAACGAGTAATACAATTTTTCACATATTTTAATTTTTAAATAGTTCAACTGTTTAATTATTATTTCTTAATTTAGAGCAAAGAATTTTTTCTTTATCAAGGAATTCGACGAAATACGATCAAGCGAACAAGAGCGTATGGTGGATGCCTTGGCACTAGACGCCGATGAAGGACGCGACAAGCTGCGAAAAGCCACGGGGAGCCGCAAATAGGCCTCGATCCGTGGGTGTCCGAATGTGGAAACACACTGGGAGTAACTGCCCAGTATCATTATATGAATACATAGTATAATGAAGGGAACCATGAGAACTGAACCATCTAAGTATCATGAGGAAAAGAAAGTAAATAAACGATTACCTAAGTAGTGGTGAGCGAACGGGTAAGAGCCCAAACCTGTAAGTAGCAATACTAACGGGGGTTAGGACCTGCACTAAAGTGGAATTTAGAATTGTAGCCGAAGATGTTTGGAAAGGCGAGCAATATAGGGTAAAAGCCCCGTAGGCGAAATAATTTTAATACCATGAGCAGTGATCCAGAGTAGCACCGAGCACGTGAAATTCGGTGTGAATGAGCGAGGACCATCTCGTAAGGCTAAATACGATCTAGTGACCGATAGCGAACAAGTACCGTGAGGGAAAGGTGAAAAGAACCCCGGGAGGGGAGTGAAAGAGAACCTGAAACCATATGTTTACAATCGGAGGAAGCGATTTATAGCGACCTCGTACTTTTTGTAGAACGGGCCGGCGAGTTACGGTGTGTTGCAAGGTTAAGCAATTAAGTTGCGGAGCCGAAGCGAAAGCGAGTCTGAATAGGGCGATTTTAGTAGCATGCTGTAGACCCGAAACCCAGTGACCTATCCATGAGCAGGTTGAAGCAAGGGTAAAACCTTGTGGAGGACCGAACCCACGTCTGTTGAAACATCCGGGGATGACTTGTGGATAGCGGAGAAATTCTAATCGAACTGGGATATAGCTGGTTCTCCTCGAAATAGCTTTAAGGCTAGCCTCTGAAATTAGGATATATGGGGGTAGAGCACTGAATGGGTGCGGGGGCTTCGCAGCCTACCAAGCCTTATCAAACTCCGAATACCATATATCTATACAGGGAGTCAGACTGCGAGAGATAAGTTCCGTGGTCAAAAGGGAAACAGCCCAGATCTACAACTAAGGTCCCAAAGTTTATGTTAAGTGGAAAAGGGTGTGCAACTGCTAAAACAATCAGGATGTTGGCTTAGAAGCAGCCACTCATTTAAAGAGTGCGTAATAGCTCACTGATCGAGTGGTAGTGCGCCGAAAATGTCCGGGGCTAAAACATAACACCGAAGTTTAGGGATTAGCGTAATGCTAATCGGTAGAGGAGCAATGTGTGCGGGCTGAAGCCTAACCGTAAGGGAGGGTGGACTGCACACAAGAGAGAATGCCGGCATGAGTAGCGAGAGTGTGGCGAGAACCCACACCGTCGAAAGTCTAAGGTTTCCTGGGGAAGGCCAGTCCTCCCAGGGTAAGTCGGGACCTAAGCTGAGGGCGAAAGCCGTAGGTGATGAACAACAGGTAGATATTCCTGTACTACCGCACATTGATAAAGACCGATGCAGGGACACAGTAGGATAGTAGAACCGCGTGAATGGAAAATCGCGGCCAAATCATGAGACTTTAAGCGCAGTAAAGTACACGCTTATATTAAGGTTAGGTGATGATGGGGAGTGAAATTTAGTAATGAAGTCTATGAATTCACACTGGCGAGAAAAGCTGCTAAGGAAATGTGAGGTACCCGTACCCCAAACCGACACAGGTAGACGATATGAGAAATATAAGACGAACGGGAGAACCCTTGTTAAGGAACTCGGCAAAATGACCCCGTAACTTCGGGATAAGGGGAGCCTATGGAAACATAGGCCGCAGTGAATAGGCCCAAGCAACTGTTTACCAAAAACACAGGTTTCTGCTAAAGCGCAAGCTGATGTATAGGAGCTGACGCCTGCCCGGTGCTGGAAGGTCAAGGGGAAGAGTTAGGTGCTGGAAGAATATTCCGATCCGAAGCTTAGAACTTAAGCCCCAGTGAACGGCGGCCGTAACTATAACGGTCCTAAGGTAGCGAAATTCCTTGTCAGGTAAGTTCTGACCCGCATGAATGGCGTAACGATTTGGGCGCTGTCTCAACAA
>JBNMHL010000030.1:0-15324 GCA_050872745.1 Clostridiales bacterium
GGAAGAATTATGCATTCATTTGCTATCATTTTTGCTTCATCCACAGTTAGCGCTTTTCCGCTTGGAAAAGTTAACACATCAGCATGCGTTCCATGAGCAACTTTATTGCAAATAACACAGTTAAAACAAGGTTTTTCTTCGCTTTCGCATAGTATTGTGGAAGCAATGCTTAAAGCAAAATCACTTGCCTTGCACGAATCTTCACACACAATCAAATAAGCATGGTTTAGCATAGCATTCGCCAAATCATTTTGAACAATCATATTACATTTAGAATTTTTATATAAATAATCAAACATATTCTTTCTCTAAATTTAATTATTTAATTTTATCACAAAACGCTAAAACAAGCAAAACATTGAGAATATTAAAAATAAAATATTTAATTATTTCAAATTTTTTTTCTCTTTTATTTGCATTTATATATAAAGCAACAAAAAAACTTAGCCGATATTTTCAGTGACACCTGCAAAGTTCACTTTAATATTTTACTAAGTTTTTATATTTTTCAATTTCTATTAACCTAACAAATCTGAATAATTACTTTGATAATATGTGATTTCCATTCCATCCATCAATGTGTTTATTAGATTTGTAATATGATTATTGTATTTTGAGCTATCTGGATTAATTTTATCGTAGATATATTCAAACACACTAATTTGTTTGCTAGCATCAATATGCATATTCCATAAATCCGCAACTGTCACGTTATCAATGTTTTCCATTGTTGTTGCATTATTAACAACTCCATCAAACATCATTATGTGATAACCGTGGTCTGAAACGACCAAAGAACTTGGGGTGATTGAGCCTTTTCCATTATAAATTTCACCTATGCTATAGCCGTTTTCAAACATCTCTCTTGCTGCGTTTGTGAAACTTTCAACCCAGCTTTGTTTTGTGTTTTTATCAGTTGCAACAACATAACTGAATTTTGCATTAGCAGAAGCAGTGTCTCCAGAGAACATACAAATTAACCTATTAAATTCTTTTGCTTTTTCTTCATAGGTTGATTTACTATTAACCAATTCTATTATCTTTTTATAGATATCTAAAGCTAATTTCGATTGTTTTTCTTCTAATTGGATATAGTTACCATCATCATCTGTTTTATATTCAAGTTTATCCCAATCGATTTCATAGTTATAATAAAATTTTATTTCTTTTGCCAATGTTTGAAGTTGGGCTTCATAATCTTCTTTAGCTATTTCACCCTTTCCATCATTATATTTTTCTTTTAATTCATCAACTTTCGCTTTTAAAACTGGATCATCTTCAAATTTAAATAATATATGATTAACTTCAACATAATCTCCATTACTATTTTTTAATGGATTATAGTAAATATAATCAGACTTGTTTGTTGTTTCAATTGCTTTAGCATATGCTTCGTAGTTATCTTTATATAATTCGTATTCTGCTTTAAAATGTGCTTTAT
Source organism: Clostridiales bacterium (assembly GCA_050872745.1). Taxonomy (GTDB): domain Bacteria; phylum Bacillota; class Clostridia; order Christensenellales; family UBA1242; genus UBA11490. Next base: position 1,442 of record JBNMHL010000030.1, read on the forward strand.
AGTATTCCAAAACAACATTAGCATCAATTTCCATGTTATCTAGGAAATAATTTTGATATAAAGTTAAATACATATTTTCAGTAAAACTCTCAGTTAAACTTTCAATTTCAGCTTTAAAAACATCTTCTTCAGAGTCTGATTTACCTTTGCTTTTTGCTGTTTGTTGAAGATTTGCAATATATCTAACCCAAGCTTCCTTTGAAAGTTTTTCATTTTCAGGATTAACTTTTTGAATGAAACTTTCTGGAACATCTTTTCCTTTTGATTCTAGTTCAAAAGTTGTTTTATATTTGATTTTATTTGTTTCTGAGTTGTATTCAAAATTTTTATCAGATAATTCTAGTTTTGACTCATACTCAGAATATTTCGTTGGTTCGGTTGGTTTTGTTTCACTTTCATCTTTAGTTGAAGTGTTATCATCTTTTTCAGACCACTCTTTTTCAATTACTGTTTCATATGAATCTAATGTTGTTTGAATAGAATTGAAAACTTTATATCTTATTTCAGTTTTATATTCATCTGATTGCATTTTCGTTTCAATTTCATCAATCTTTTTTATTTCACTTATCAACAATTCTCTTTGAATCATACTTTTAATGGTTTGCTTTAAACTTTCTTTTAAGTTTCCACTATTTTGATAATACTGATAGCCATATTTATTAAAAGCATCTTCTAATTGCTCACGAGTGTACACTAAGTTTGTGCTAGTTTTTGCAACATATCTTGAATATAAATCTTTAGTGTTTTTTTCTGTGATGTTGCAACCTGCAAGCCCAAACATCATAGCAAAACACATTACTAATGAGAACAATATACTAACAATTTTTTTCACTGTTTTATTCCTTTTATAGCAAATATTATAATTATACTAGAGTAGTTTAGCAAATTATTATAGAAATATCAAACAAAAACAATACATTTATTTTTTGTTTTGACTTATTAAATTTTCCATTATTTCAAGCGTTATATCTAATTTTGAGTCAATATAACGACTTAAATTCATTTCAATTATTGGCTCTTTTTCAAAATTTAATACAAAATTATAGTTTGAGTCTTTTATTTTTTCAAACTTTTCTTTAAATAAATCCAAATTAACAAAATGCAACTCCAAAGTATTCTTAATAACCACCTTGAAAACACCAATCATGCTAGCAATATTTTTTATCAATGCAATTTTCATTAAGTTTAAAATTTCAATTGGCAAATCACCATAGACTTCTTTAATTCTAGTTAATTCTCTTAAATAATCTTCTTTTGATTTTATTTTAGAAATTGCCATATAAAGCGAAATTCTTTGTTCGTATTTTTCAACAAACTCATTTGCGATAAATGCGGAAATGTTTGTTTCAACTTTAACATCTATCTCACTTTCAACTTTTTCACCTTTTACTTCACTTATGGCTTGTTTTAAAAGTTCAACATACATTGCGTATCCAACTTTTTGCATATGACCATGCTGTTCAACACCCAACACATTGCCAGCACCCCTTATTTCCAAATCTCGCACGGCAATTTTAAATCCACTTCCCATTGATGTGAATTCACTAATAGCTTCTAGTCTTTTATAGGCATTCTCAGATAGAACTTTATTCCCATCATAAGTAAAATATGCGTAAGCTTGCCTATCACTTCTTCCAATTCTCCCTTTTAATTGGTACAATTGAGATAACCCGAGTTGGTCTGCGTTCACAACGATAATCGTGTTTGCATTAGGTAAATCCACACCATTTTCTATCAACGTTGTGCTTATCAACACTTGCGTTTCTTGGTTATATAATTTTATAACTTCTGTTTCCAATTCTTTTTCTGTCATTTGGCCATGAGCAACACTTAATTTTATTTCATTTCCAATTATGTCTTTAATTCTTTTTGCAAAAGCATAAATGCTCTCAACTCTATTATATATAATCAAAACTTGTCCGCTTCTTGAAACTTCTCTTTCAATTGCACTTTTAACTAAATTTTCATTTAACTCACAAACTTGTACTTCCGCTGGAATTCTTGACGTGGGTGGCGTTTGTATAACAGATATATCTCTTATTCCGCTCAAAGATAAGTTCAAAGTTCTAGGAATAGGCGTTGCACTTAGAGTTAGAATATTTATATCATTTTTTAAGTTTTTGAGTTTTTCTTTATCTTCAACACCAAACTTTTGCTCTTCATCTAAAATTAGCAGACCTAAGTTTTTAAAAACAATATGCTTATTTAATAACTTATGAGTTCCAATAATTAAATCTACTTCACCCCTTTCAAGTCTTTTATATATTTCTTCCACTTCAGCGTTTGTTCTAAACCTGTTTAAAACATCAATTCTGACACCAAAATTAGCCATTCTCTCCACACAAGTGTGATAATGTTGTTCGGAAAGAATAGTTGTTGGACATAGAAAAGCAACCATTTTGCCTGCACAAATGGTTTTAAAAGCACACCTAATTGCGACCTCAGTTTTACCAAATCCAACATCACCACACACAAGCCTATCCATAACTTTTCCACTTTCCATATCGTTTTTGATGTCTTTAACCGCATTTAACTGGTCGAGAGTTTCATTATATGAAAAACTATTTTCAAAAGCTTCCTGTAATTCATCATCTTTTGGATATTTAAAGCCTTTTAAGTTCTGCCTCTTCGCATACAACTCAACAAGCGAAAATGCCATTTCTTTAACTTTATTTTTAACGCGTTGCTTGATGTTTGCAAACTCAATTCCACCCATTTTATTTAATGTTGGAGCTGAATCTGAACCCACATATTTTGAAATTGAATCAACATTTTCGCAAGGAACAAATAGTTTATCGTTATTTTTGTATTCTATTATAAAATAGTCTTTTTGGGTTCCATTAACATTTAAACTTTTAAGCCCTAGGCATTTTCCTATTCCGTGAATTCTATGAACAACAAAGTCACCATCACTTGGTATAAATGCATCTTCAAAGGACACAACATTTTGTGTTTTAACAACTTTTCGTTCACCAAATAACGCCCCCAAACCAATTACACATATTTTTTCATCTAAAAAAAAGAACGAGTTGTGATAGTTTTTTACAATTACGTTAACTGAACCTTTTATTGCTTGAGATAAAAGAGTAATTTTATTAAAGTTTATCCTATGCGATTCCAACTCCCTACTCAAGCTTTCTAAACTCTCTTTTGACTTAACACAAATAAGTGTTGTTACACCATTTGAGATGTTTGAACTTAAATCTAAAAAAAGCACTTTTCTATTCACATAGTAATTAGGAACTGGCATAGAAACAAAGCTAAATATCTTATTCGGTTTAAAAAACTTGTTTGCATTTGTTATATGTTGAAAACAAATAGCTGGCAAATTTATGTTAAATTCAAATTGATTTTCATTTAATTCTAAGCAATTATGCACACTTAACATTTTACCATTATTAATGGCTTCTTTTAAAGTATTATTAAATATTGCATAATAGTTTTGCAAGTTTATAAACACTGCTTTTGCATCGGTTATAATAAATATGTGTTCATCGATTAAGTTAAATATTGATTGAGATATGTTTTCATCAAAAACACTAAACCACATATTTGAATTAAATGAATTTTGCTCCACTATTAATAATGCTTCCGCCAATGTTTCATTTAATATACTATTGCCTTTTTTCACTAAACTTTGAAGTTTTTCTTTTAAATTTTCTGCGTTTAAACTTAGTAAATTATTTGAATAAATTGCAAATGAGTCACCCTCGTATTCAGAAAAGTTTAAGCTTTCTAAATCTATATTTTTTATTGATTTAAGTTCATCAAAATCAAACATAAACCTTTTGCAAGATGCACTTCCGATCGGATAAATATCTAGCACATCACCCTTCAGCGAGAACTCGCCACAATTAAAAACTTGCCCCACCCTTTTATAGTTTAATGCCACTAACTTTTCAATAATTTCATTTAAATCATATTCTTTATTCTTTACAAAACATATGGATTTATCTAAAGCTGCTTTCGTTGGATACTTTTGACCGATCGTTTCTGGCGTTAGAATAAGAACATCAAACTCACCATTCACAACACCAATTAAGCTTTTTTGAATATTTAAATCGTGACTTATAATTTGATTTAATTCATAGTTAAATGGCTTTGTTAAATATATAACACGCATATTGTTTAGTTCAAGTTCAAAACCAAACTCATATGCTTCATTCTCATCTTTTGCAAGCAACACAACTTTATTAGTTTGTTCTAGAATAATTGCAATTTTTTCTCCAAATGAGCAACCAAAAACACTCACTTTTTCGTTATCATCAAGTGAGTGTTGCAGTAGATTAAATTTGCTATTTGAACTTACTAAATTTGATATCATTTTATTGTTTTTTCTTCTAATTTTTTATTTTTAAAAAAATATTCAATTTCGTTATTAACTTTATCAAAGTTAGACTCTAATATTTTTATATTATCATTTGAAACCTTACTCAACACAAAATCTGCAAGGTTACCAAATTGTGGTTTTCCAATCCCAATTCTGATTCTTGGAAACTCTGTTGTTCCTATTTTCGCAACTATATCACGCATTCCATTATGTGTTCCTGCACTTCCATTGTTTCGTGTTCGGATTGTGCCTAATGGCATATCAATATCATCGTAAATCACAAGCACTTGGCTTGGATTTAATTTCAATGAATTAATAATTTCCGCAACCGCTTTTCCACTTAAATTCATATAAGTTGTTGGTTTAAGCAGAATAACTTTTTCGCCGCAAATAACACCTTCACCACACATCGAATTATACTTTTTCTTTGTGAATTCAATATTATATTTTGAAGCAAATTGATCTATGTGAATGTAACCCATATTGTGATATGTGTTTAAATAAATTTTATCTGGGTTACCTAAACCTACAACAACTAACATTTTATCTCCTAATCAAACTTTTTTGTTTAAATAAAGTATTATTTTCTTCTATCTTTTTCAACAATTAAATTGTTTTCAATTTCAGTGTGGGAATTTATTATTGTATTTGCTTTTATTCTACTATGCAATATATCGCAAAACGGCTTTATATAAACATTTTTTTCTAAAATAGAATTTTCAATAACCGAATGCGAAACACAACAATTTTCAAACACTTCTGAACCTGTTATAACATTATTTTCTTTTAAAATAACCCCTGATTTTATTTTGGTTTTACCCTTTAAAACATTATTTGCATATATTTCAACACCACTTGCTATATCAACCTCAGGTTCAATTGTAACACTAGCAGGATTAACAATATTAACACCATTTTGTATGTGATAATCCACTACTCTTTTTCTTAAAACTTCAGTTATCATGTTAAGTTGTTTTTTATATTCCACATTATAAAATTCTTCATATGCATGAGTGAATAGCGAATCAAATTCTGGTGATAAATTATTTTTTATGTAGTCGTTTTTAAAAACATAACCTAATGGCAATTTGCACGCTTTAACATTTTTTATATTAGCATACTCAACAATTTGGTCAAGCGTTTCAGCAGTAATTAATGGAGTTGAGGAAAAAAGTACTATCATATACGAGGCAATATTTGAAACGCAATTTTGCAAAATTTCAAATATTGCATCTTTTTTTTGAACATTCACCACTTTCGTTGGGAATTTGTAACACGCAAGTTCCAACCATTCAAACAAATTTTTATTTAATGCTTTATGTTTTGAATTGTTTAAAATAACAACTTGAAATAAGTTAAATGTTTTACAAACTAGCTTTTTCTCTTCAATTTCGACTTGCATTTATCTCCCCTTATTTTTTTGAAAAAATCCGATAGCATTTCTTCACATTCTTTCTCACGAACACCCGCTTGGATATTGCACTTATGGTTAAATTTAACATCATCAACTATATTTGAAATCCCAAACTTTTTATCTTTAGCTCCAAAGTAAATATTTTCAATTCTAGCACTTAAAATCGCCCCCAAACACATAACACATGGTTCTTTAGTTATATATATATCACATTCACAAAGCCTAAAATTTTTGACTTTTTTGCATGCTTTTTCAATCGCTAATATTTCAGCATGATATATAGCACACTTCTTCCTTTCTTTTAAATTGTGAGCTTTTGCAATAATCTTATTGTTTTGCACAATAACAGCACCAACTGGGACATCTAAGTTTTTATAACTTTTTTTTGCTTCCTTTATTGCCTCACCCATAAAGTATTCTTCTGAAATATCTATTTTTTTCATTTTACCTACTAATTATTTATGATAAGTTATATTATTAATTATTGTTGTGGCACGATATATTTGCTCTAAAAGCACCACCCTCATTAATTGATGTGGGAATGTAAACTTAGAAAAACTTAATAAATAATTTGCTTTACTCTTCATAAGATCACTTAATCCAAAACTGCCACCTATAACAAAAGTTATCGTAAAACTATCTTGAGCAACGGAATGCAATTTCTTAGCAAACTGTTCACTAGAAATTGAATTTCCAAGCACATCTAAAACAACAACATAACCTTTGCAAAACTTCTCAATTTTCAAACTTTCTTTAACCTTAACTTTAGCAATATCAGCATCAGAATAATTCTTAGGAAGTTTCTCTTCTTCCACTTCAATTATCTCCACAGTGTGATATTTCTTTAATCTCTTTAAATATTCATCACAAGCATTATTCCAATATTTTTCTTTTAAATTCCCAACACAAACTATATTTATTTTCAATATATTACTCCCCATAAAAATGTGAAAAATGTTACTAAAAATCCTAAAACAAAACTTCCAATTAAAAATGTTTTATCTTTTAATGTTGGATTATATATGTTCGGTTGCTTTGGCATAACAACTTCAATAGGATTTTTCATATTCTCAAAATCAAGATTTAACGTGGTTGTTGATTCAACTATATTTTTAACAGCTGTTTGGTCTTTTAGTGATATTGGTGAATTTTTCACTTGAACGCTATCACTTGAATAAACTTCATTAATTGCTTTTTCAACTTTTCGTAAAATTGTTAGTTTATATAGCAAAAAGATTAAGTAAGTTAGTAAAATAAATATTAATGACAACGCTATAAACACAATTAAGAATGTGAAAATAAGGCTTGTTGAACTAAAGAAATTATTTAAAACATTATAGAAATTTCCACCAAACCATTTATTTGCCGTTGCATATTCTAAATAAACACCTATGGCATTATTTGTGAAATGGACAATAACCGCAGGCCAAATATTTTTAGCAACAACTGAAATTAAACCCATTAAAATTCCAACTATAAACGCATAGAAAAATTGATTAATATTAAAGTGCATAAATCCAAACATAAGCGAACTTAGAATAATTGCTTTACCAAATCCCATATGTTTTGTTCCTTGAAGCAATATTCCTCTATGTAAAAATTCTTCACATAATGCTGGAAGGAGTGCTGTTATAACTAAATCAACAATAAAATTAGCAATTGAATATGTTTTTGTTGATACTCCACTGCTTGATTCATAACCAAAGAAATGAATTATCACATTAAAAAACGTTGATGAAGCAATATTAATTAAAAATGCTATTATTCCAATTGCGAAGCAAATTAAAATTGCTCTTTTATTTAATTTGTAATAGTTGCAAGTGTTAAAAACGTTTTTAGGTTTAACTTTCATTAAATTGCAATATAAAACCATTGGTAATAAAAACATAATTCCAACTTGAATGATTAATCCAATAAAAATATCATCAAAAACCTCATCACCAAAACGCAATAAGCCATTACTATAAGCAATTCTCACAGCAAGAAAACATAACATACATATGAAGTAAATCATATATGTTTTAAATATTGATTTATTTTTACTCTCTTTAACAAACATTTCCTACGCTCCAAAACTCATCACTGTTCCAACAATCCAAATAACCACGGCAATCACTAATCCACCAAAAAATATAAGTTTTTCATATGTGTTTGATTTTGTTACAAATCCTGAAAATCCAAATTTATTTTCTTTATTTAGATCTTCTCTTTTATTATAGCACTTACTAAAATAAAATCCAATACACAAAAGCAATCCAATAAGCCCAATAAATAGCAAAATTTGAGAAATTATATACCAAACACTTGAAAAATCACCACCAACTAAGAAAATACTTTCTGGATTGATGTAGTCCACAATAAGAATAGTGGCATTATTGACAAAATGCATAATCATTGATAGCAAGATATTCCCCGTTTTATAAACAACAAAACCGAATATTAAACCTAAAAATAGTTGATAAAATGTTTGGGCAATAGAACCATGCATAAACATGAATAAAACTGCAGATGTTATTATGGCAACATATGGTTTAAATTTACTTAGTAAACCCTTTAAAACAACTCCACGATAAACTATTTCTTCAAATATTGCGGGAAGCAAGGCCATACTAAATATACTCGCCAAAAGTTTCCAAATATTATCTCTTTTAAAAACAAGTGCAGATTCCTTCATTCCTAATGATGAAAAAATATGTTCAATACTATTAAACACTCCACTTCCCATAAAAAACACAATAAGAGGAATTATAATAACAATACTCCAACTGATTGAAGTAGTTTTTTGTTGTGGCTTTAAACTTTCAAATATTTTAATTTTGTTGTTTTTATGAAACATAAATATCACACACATTAAAACTAAGGGAGATATTAAAGTTAATAAGTATGCCACAAGTTGGTGACTAGCTAAGTACTCACTATAAACAAAGCCTTTAGAATTAATCATCACTGTTACAATATACATTAGTATAAACACTAAAAGATTTTTCACAACAATGTCATATAAAAACATTTTTGATGCATCTTCAAACGTGTAAGCTTTTAAATTTGTATTTGTTATTTTTGCTTTAACCAATTTATCCGCTTCTTGATTTTTATCCTCCACGATCAAATCATTTTGATTTTGCGTGCTTGATTCATTAATATTATTGTTATTTGTTTGTCTTTTTATTTTTATGTTATTTCTTTTTGCCATTATATTTCCTTTGCATTAAATTGGTTAATCTTACGCTCCAAATTGGCTATTAGGGTAAGTTTAAAGCGTTCCGCTTTAAATGCACATTTTTAATGTGCATTTTGTGCAAAAGCATTTGCACAAAACTTACCCCTACCTCTTAACATACACACGTGCGCAACATATAATATTAAATTATTATATAATATAATCAATAAAAATACAATCAATAATTTGAAATTAACAATTAAACTGCAAATTGAACCAAACTATAACTTGGAATAAAAAAAGCCTATAAATCATTGAATGATTTATAGGCTCATATTTTTATTTAAGCCACATTTCTTTGATTCATTAAATCAATATTATTAGATATATTGTTAACGGGGTGCTTTTCCAAAGTTACATCTCCAACATAAGTTTTCCCATCGTGAATATAAGTTGTTTGCACAGTGCTACCCTTCTTATATTTAAATAGTTCATTTCTTAAATCTAATATATTGGTTATATTAACATCATTTAATTTAGTTATAACATCTCCACTTTTAACTCCGATAGTTTCAAGTGGGCTACCATTTGCAATGTCAACAACAAACACGCCTGATTTTAGTGTTGTGTATTGATAATAATTTGCGATTTCGGCATCATAACCAAATAATCCAATATAAGGCGTTTCATAAGAATCAATTTTCACATAACTATTTAAAAGTGACATAAAGCTTTTTGTTGGAATTGCAAATCCAATTCCTTCACCGCTTGTTATCTTTAATGTGTTTATTCCAACAACTTCGCCTTTAGAATTTACTAAAGGTCCTCCACTGTTACCAGGGTTTAAACTTGCATCGTGCTGAATTAAATTTTGCATATACACATCACCATTTGAACTTGATACCTTTAAAGTTCTATTTAACGCACTAATTATCCCCCTTGTGAATGAATGCTTGAGTAGCAAACTAATTGGAGTCCCAACAGCCAAAACATCTTGACCAACCATTAAATTATCGGTGAGCCCTAATGGAAGATATGGTAAATTTTGTGATGCTTTTAAAATTGATATATCTAAACTTGCATCAGAAAAAATTTGAGTTGCAGAAATTGTTTTACCATTAAACAAATATAACGTTATATTGTTTGGATTTGCTATAACATGAGCGTTAGTTATAACATATCCACCACTCGCAACACAAACACCCGAGCCAACATTCTCACCACTAGAATCTATACTAGAAATCCCAACAATGGCGGGTGAAATTTGTTCCGCCAAGACTTCAAATGATGTGTTTTCACTACTTATGGATATTAACCTTTCATTCATATCAATATGAGTTTCATTTTCTTTTATCAAGTTGCAAGAGGAAAGAAATGTTATTGATACAAACATTATTGAAACACATATAATTGTTATAACTTTTTTCATAAAAAAACTCCTTGAATATAGTGTGTGCAAAAAAGTTTATTTTATTTAAAATTAAAAAAAATAACAAACAGTTCATACTATTTGTTATCTTTCTCTAATAAAAATATTGCTAATATTTATTTCAGATAGAAGATTGGCCCTATAGAATGCGCTTTTGCAATATCTATCTTAATGTTTGTGTTTGGCTCAATGCCATTTGCAATTAAATAATCACAAACAGTGCTATAACATAATCCTGGAGTGTTATTTTCTTCGCTTAAATGCGCCAATACAACTTGAGTAACATTATTCATTGCTAATTCACAAATAACTTTTGCCGTGGTTATATTGCTAAGGTGCCCATATTTGCTTAAGATTCTTTGCTTTAGCATAACGCTATATTTAGGATTATTAAGCAACATTTTCTCATCATGATTTGCTTCAATTATAACAAGTTTAGAATTAAATAAATTTCTAACTATACTTTCATCTATCCTTCCAAGGTCCGTTACTATGCTCATTTTCTTATCATTCAAAAACACATTGAATCCAACGCAGCATGGCACATCATGTGGAACTTTAAACGCTTGAATTTTAAAATCATTAATCATAAATGGAATATCTGAAAATTGAATTACATTATCAGGATTTATTTTTCCTAATTTTGTTATTAAACTTTCATAAGCATCAATATGGCAATATATTTTAGCACCAAATTTCCTTGAAAACGCTCCTGCACATTTAATGTGGTCACTATGTTCATGGGTAATTAAAATTGCGCATATGTGGTGAGGATCAACCTTTAATTTTTCAAGCTTTGAAAGCATGTCTGTTAAAGTGATTCCAGCATCAATTAGAAACATTGATTGATTAGAATATATAAGCGTGCTATTGCCTTTAGATGAACTCGCAAGTGGAACAACTCTCATAATTTACCTTCTTTTGTGAACGCTTTATTTTAGCAAATATAATTAAAATATGCAACAAAATCAATCAACACTTAGAATTGAAATCTTCCCATCGATCCAACTATCGAAAATGCCTTTTAAGTCTTTTCCACTGGCTTTTTCAAATGCTTCTAGTAATTTATCTGGATTTGATATTTCAAACGCATTATTACTATAATAAACTTTTAGCCCGTTAAAAAATGCGTTATTGCCAATTAACTCTCTAATATTGTCAAAAAATAGCATTCCTTTGACATAAGTTATATAAGTATATTCAGGCTCAGTATCGAATTCATCAAGTCTTCTATTCATTGTTGTGTTAACATCACCTAAAACTTTAGTGTATAATTCAACAAACAATGAGTAGTTATTAGTTGATGCTTTTATTAGGTCTTTGGCACTAACCCCATAAGATTCATTATTTTCATAGAAAAGTAATGTGCTATACTCTGTTAACCCTTCATCAAGCCAAGAATTTTTGAACTCATTATTTCCAACAACTCCATACCACCATTGGTGAGCTATTTCGTGGACTATAACATTTGTGTAGTCTTTTGGCTCTTCCACATCAGAACTAATATAAACCAAATTTGGAAATTCCATTCCACCATGAACAAAGTCTGCTTTAACAACACTCAATGTTTTATATGGATATTCACCAAACAATTTATTGAATGTTTCTATGCTTTTCATAGATGTTTTAAGATTGTTTTCATAGTTTTCATCATCGTAATAATAATATTTAACCTCAACTCCATCAATGGTTCCACTCACCACTTCAAACTTATCACTTAGAACAAAAGCGAAATCTCTAACCACTTTTGCTTGCACATTGTATGTTACTTTACTGTTAGAATTGTTTTTATTTATTACCTCTCCACTATTGGCTAATATTAGATTCTCATCAGCAGTAATTTGCACATTATAATTCGCAACATCACTATAGAAAGGATCTCCATTTGAATGGTAGCCATCTAACACAAACTCACCATCTTCAATCATCGCCATTATTGGATAAAAGTTTCCAAAATTAATTGTTTGATCTGTGTAACCAAATCTATGTTTTATATTAGGCATTGTAATTTTTGCATCTATCTCAATTTCCACTTTATTACCTTTCTTAAGTTCACTATTAACTTTAAGAAAGTCTTTGTCATCTCCAAAATATTCAATTTCTAATTCTTTTCCATTAACTTTTAAGTTTTCAATTTCAATTCCACCATAACTTTTACCATTTGGATAAGCTCTAGACTCATTTAAAATTCCAACTGGCTTATTCTTAACATCTTCGCTAAAAGCATTAGGATATAGGTGCAAATATAATGCTTCAAGGTCAACTCCACTAGCATTTTTATATGTAAGTTTTTCATTTAAACTTGCAGTTTTATCTTCATTATTATACTCAATTTTTATATCATAAGTATTCAAATTTTTGCTAATTTTATTTAACTTTGAATTTGCCCCACAGCTTCCCAAAACAAAGCAAAACACAAGCAAAGCTAAGCACGCTATCTTACAAAATCTTTTCATAAACATCTCCTTATTATTTTAAGCACAAAATATGATAATAACTAAAATTAAAGCCCTTTAAATACTGTTGCATAGTAAACAACTCCAAGAATAAGAAGTATTATACCCTGATATCTTTTTGTTGCATTATATTTCCTTATTGGCAAATACAATAAAAGTAGTGAAAATGCACAAATTGGAAGAGCAAAGAATGTTATATTTTTATCAAAACTTAAGTATCCCCCATTCATAACACTAGTTGCCCCAACAAGCAATGTGCAACTTAAAACATTAGCCCCTATTATATTCCCAACAGCAATACTTGTCGCCTTTTTCCTAATAGCTGAAATTGCAGTTACAAACTCAGGCAAACTTGTTCCAATAGCTACTAATGTTACGCCAACGATGTGATGTGATATTCCAATCTCACCTGCTAATTTTAAGCACCCAGAAATTAGAACTTTTGCACCTACCAAAACAAGTGCTGAACCAATAATTAATTTAATCAACGCTTTAAACGCATCTTTTTTCGAAAAGTTTACTTTTTCTGTTGATACTTTGCTATATAATAATCTAACACTATCAACACTAACTCTTTTCTTTGCATCAAGGAAATTTGAAAGTAAATAGTAACCACACATTATCAGCAAAACAATACCATAGAAAATATTCATGCAATTAAAACTTCCAATAACAAAAAGCAAACTCAAACAAACAAATAAAAATATGAAATTTTTCTTAGAATTTTTTGCATCAATTTCCTGCGGAAGAAAAGTAATACACAAACCAATAATGAAAGTTAAATTAAAAACCATACTTCCTATTGCGTTTCCCATTGCTAAAGAATCTGCATTTTCAATAGAACTAAAAATTGTTACCGATAACTCTGGCAATGTTGTGGCCAAGCTTACAACTGTTGCACCAATCATTACTTCTGGGATTTTTGTAATTCTACTTAATATAATCGCATTATTAACCAGAAAATTTCCGCTAAAGATGATTATCACTAAGCCAATTAATATACTTAAGCAAATTTTTAATAAATCCATAACTTGTCCTTTTCAAAATATATATGTTTTAAAATCTGCTTAAATTCGTTAAACTTATATTTTTTA
>JBNMHL010000031.1:0-14212 GCA_050872745.1 Clostridiales bacterium
AAGCAAGGCGGAATTTTTAGAGAAAATCAAGAAGTGGCCGATAGAGTTATGGATAGCAACGCACTTGAGCGTGAGCGTGGTATCACAATTCTTAGTAAGAACACAGCCGTTAGGTTCAAAGACGTTAAGATTAATGTTATCGACACCCCAGGACACGCAGACTTTGGTGGCGAAGTAGAAAGAATTTTAAAAATGGTTGATGGCGTTTTGCTTGTTGTTGATGCATTTGAAGGTCCGATGCCACAAACTCGTTTTGTGTTGCAAAAAGCTTTGGAATTGAATCATAAAGTAATTGTTGTTATAAATAAAATCGACAAAAAAGATGCTAGAATCAAAGAAGTTATTGATGAAGTATTAGACTTATTCTTAGAGCTTGATGCCAACGAAGACCAATTAAATAGTCCATTTGTTTTTGCTTCAAGTAGGCTTGGAATTGCATCAACAGATCCAGATACCTTAGGAACAGACTTCACTCCACTATTTGAAACCATTGTTAATTATATTGATGCTCCTAAAAATCGTGATGATGAACCTTTCTCAATGCTTGTTAGTTCAGCAGAACAAAACGATTATCTTGGAAAACTAGCAGTTGGTAAAATTGAAAGTGGAGTTGTTAAAATCGGCCAGAATATTGCAATTACTAACTATCATGATGACACACAAAAACCAGCATTCAAAGTTACTAATATCTTTGTGTTTGATGGATTGAAGCGAATTCCTATTGAAAGTGCTGGTTCTGGTGATATTGTTTGCGTTTCAGGAAGTGAACTCGTTACTATTGGAGACACTATTTCCGATTTTAACCACCCAACAACTATTCCATTTGTTAAGATTAGTGAACCTAGTATGGAAATGACATTTATGGTCAACAACAGCCCATTTTGCGGAAAAGAAGGCAAATATTCTACCAGCAGACATTTGCGTGATAGGCTTATGAAAGAAGCCACAAAGGACTTAAGTTTGAAAGTTTTTGACACTGAAAATGCTGATAGTTTCAAAGTTTTAGGAAGAGGCGAAATGCATATTTCAATTCTAATTGAAAACATGAGGCGTGATGGCTACGAATTCCAAGTTGGAATGCCTAAGGTTATCATGAAAGAAATTGATGGCGTTCAATGTGAACCAATTGAAAGATTATTTGTTGATGTCCCTGCAGATTGTGCTGGAACAATTATAAGTGCTATGGGTTCAAGAAAAGGCGAACTTATAACCATGAGTAACAACGAAAACAGGACTAAACTAGAGTTTTTTATTCCAGCTAGAGGATTATTTGGCTATAAGAGTGAATTTTTAACATCAACTCGTGGTGAAGGAATTATGAACACTATTTTCTATGAATATCAGCCATACAAAGGCTAT
Organism: Clostridiales bacterium; assembly: GCA_050872745.1. Taxonomy (GTDB): domain Bacteria; phylum Bacillota; class Clostridia; order Christensenellales; family UBA1242; genus UBA11490. Next base: position 1,360 of record JBNMHL010000031.1, read on the forward strand.
ATTGAAAGAAGAAATTATGGCACATTGATTGCTTATGAAACTGGTGAAGCTGTTCAATATGGCTTATTTAACAGTCAAGAACGCGGTAGATTATTAATCACAACTGGCGAAAAAGTTTATGGTGGTATGATTGTTGGTATTAACCCTAAAGGTGGAGACATTGTTGTTAATGTTTGCAAAAGAAAACAATTAACCAATCAAAGAAGTTCATCAGCCGATGAAGCATTAAGGCTTGAACCAGTAAAAAAATTAACACTTGAAGAATGTTTAGAGTTCTTAAACGAAGATGAATTACTTGAAGTTACCCCATCTAATTTGAGGTTGAGAAAAATCATCCTAGACCACACTCAAAGAGGAAGAGCTGATTTCAGAAGAAAGAATAACATTGATGCGCAATAGTGTTTTAGTTTATTTTGTTTAGTACTATTCAAAAAATAAAAAATGGCTTAAATAAGCCATTTTTTATTTTATATTAACTAAACTTATATTAGTTTTCTTCCAAAATTAAATACATTATTTAGCCTACAAAACTGAGCCACTATTTAGATGTTCATTCTCACCTAAAGCAAAATTTTTGCTTGCATCATCAATTTCATATGAATCGAAGGCCTTACCAAGTGAATCAGCTTTAGTTGGCTTTGAAAGTTTTGCAAAGCTTTTTTCTGCTGATAAGTGGTCTATAGAATCTTCTAACTCTGCACTAAGGTATGCAATGTCATCACTTGAAAACAATCTTTTTTCGCGTTTTATATCTTTGCTTAATTTTTCCGCACTAGTTAGATCAAATTCACCATTTAATTGGCTCATTCTTTCGCTTCTTGCAAGAGCTACCATTTTTCTATTGTTATCTACACACACCTCATCATTAACCGCTTCCTTAGCATAAAGCTCACTTGCTAAAGCTAATTTTTCTCTTAATGGAGCAAACTCACCACTAAAATATGCATTATTTGTTGCAATTTTTGCTTTGCATTCTTGAATTTGAGCTTTAATGGCACCTTTTTGCTTAATTGCATCTGCCATAGAATATAACCCCAAAGCGTTTATTTTCTTTGTTAGAACACAAATCTGGCGATTTAAATCCTTATTTTGCTCCAATACTTGCATTTGATCTAGTCCATTAGTACCAGTTTTACCACCCCAAGTTTTCAAAAAATTATCGCGAGTCATTGCGTATTCATTCATCGCATCTAAATATGCTTGGTCTCCAGTTTTAATTCCGCCACTTAATTTATCTCCAACGGCTGACTTTATCATATCTCTTTTTATAGAACTTGGTTCTAATCTTAGAAATTCTTGCATTGCATGAATATTTCTTTCTCCATAAAATGCCAATCCCCCAAGTTGATTTCTATCTTTAGTTCCGAATCCATTAAGGTGAATTCTACTCATTGTTTTATAAAAACCACTTTCAAATGTTGATAATTTAGCAATTGCCATAACCACACACCTCCACTCTACTATTTTTTGTTATTATAACTTAAAAAAAACGATAATTCAAGACATATTTTAAAAAAAATAAAAAAATTGAAAAATAAAAAAATAGATGATAATTTCAAACTCCAAATTTTAAAATTATCAATCTATTTTTGTAAACAAGCTAAGTTGAATATTTTTAAAATGTTATTTTAAAATATACTCAATTTTACCTTTACCATTTTTACAATAAACTTTTCCAATTGCACCACTAACAATATGAAAACATGGGTGAACATGACCAAAATCGCAATCGATTATTACTGGAATTCCTAAGTCTTTCAAGTTATGGAAATTGGCAGTTTTGTAGTCTAATTCTCTTGCGTTTTCTTTTATTAGCGGTCTTCCAATTATAATTCCTTTTGCATATTTAAACATACCCATTTCTTTCATTTTCCAGAAAAACCTATCTTGATCCAAAATATTTAAATCACAACTTTCAACAAACCAAATTATTCCATCTTCTTTATACTTTTCTGTAAACCTTTTCATTTGGTCGTATTTAGTCCCAAGGATTAATTCAATAATATCCATGCAACCGCCAACTAATCTACCCTGAAATTTAACCTCTTTTTCACCAGATAAAATACTCCAATTTGTTTTATATTTGCAGTCATAAATATCAAGTTCATGACCTTTTTCTTTTCTAATATTATCAATTTCTATTTTGTTTTCACTTTCAACGGGATTATTCTTACCTAACAAAAATTTATATTGGTTTTTAAGCACATTATGCCATGGTTGCATACCAAAATGACCAGCACAATCACCATAAATGCTTGCAATATCACATAAAGTTGTTAGTGTTAACACAAGGTTTGTGTTGTCACTCATTCCTTGAAACCATTTAGGCTTCGCATCTCTTAGTTTATTAAAATCTATGTATGGCAAGATTTCAACCATAAATTCGCCACCAGCAACAGATATGATTGCATCGATATTATCATCTAAATACATATCCATAAACTCTTTTGCTCTTTGCTTTGCATCTGCACTATCAAATCCATAATAGTAACTTTTTCTAACTGATTCCGATAATACAATTTTATGACCAAGTTTCGTAAATGTGTTGATCGCTGAATCTAATCTTTCTTTATATGGTGATGCGGTTACCCCACAGCTTGGGGCAACAAAACCAATTGTTGATTTTTTCTTTATAAACTCCGGATATCTCAAAACTTTTCTCCTTTTTTGTTTTTAGCATATCATATTTTAATATGATTTCAAATTAATTTTTGTTATTTATTGTTTAGTGCAGTGTGCAATTTCGTATACTATAGTTGTTTGATGGGAATATAGCGGGCGAAAGCAAATTCCTTTTAAGGAATTTTGACCGCGGGGCGTTATGCCCTGCGGTCGCTTTTGGCGAAGCCAAAAGGGCTTTCGCCCGCCCGTACCAGCCTCTCCCACTTATGCTTAACTTTTACTACCGATCAATGCATATCTATTAACATTATTAACTATTAAGTATAAATCAGCTTTGTAATTTAACCAAATATAACATTTAACTAAAAAATACTTATGACTTTTTATCATAAGTATTTCTATAAACGATTGTTATGCCATATTATTTTCTTCAATAATATCTTCAACTATTGGTAAAATTTGCCTTAAATCCGTTAAATTTTCTATTCCAAAATCCCATTTTGATTTATCGTTGTGATCCGTTAAGTCTGGAGTTATGCAAATTGTGTTGCAACCACTTTTCTTAACCCACTCATCATTATCCCCATTTCCAACAAATATAATATCTTTCTCAGAAATATTTTGTTCCCTTTTCATTTTTTCAACAAAATCAAGTTTACCCTCAAAATCATATTTTGTTTCTTCTATATGTGATAATTTTAAATCTTTATCATACTCAAATTTATTTGCATTAATTGAATCAAAAAACTTAACGTTTTCACCCAATGTATTTTCTATTACTTCTTGAACGCCACCGCTTAAAATATGAATGGAAAAACCATCACTTTTTAATACCTTCAATGTTTCCATCACACCATCTTTTAATTGCATCAAATCAGCAATTGCTTTAACATCTTTTTGAGTTGTTCCACCAGCCCTTAAAGCCTCACAAGTTTTATCACACCAAACTTGATGAGAAAATTCACCATTAATAAATCCAACATAAAGTTTTGCAAATAAACTATCTTTGCCAACACTAACCCCCGCATTACTCCAAAGTTTTTTCCAAACATTAGCACCTTTTTGCGTTATAGTTCCATCAAAATCAAATATAATAGCTTTCATTTTCCACCTCTTGCACCTTATTTTAACATCAATCTTTTTACTTGTCAATATGCATTTGTAAGATATTATATTTAACAAAATACAACGTTTAAGTGGCATAAATATTTGTAATTAGAAATTTAATGTGATAGAATAAAAATATTAATATTTAAAGGAGAAAGCTATGAGCAAAGTTATATTAACTGGAATCAAGCCAACAGGCATTCCACACCTTGGCAACTATTTTGGTGCTATAAAACCCGCGATAGAAATGAGCAAAAGTGGTGAATATGATGCATACTTTTTTATTGCCGATTATCATGCGCTAACAACAGTTCAAGATGCAAAAGCATTAAATTATGGAATATTGGATTTAGCTTGCACATGGCTTGCTTGCGGATTAGATCCAAACAAAATTACTCTTTATAAACAATCAGACATCCCAGAAACATTTGAACTATCAACAATTTTAACAAATGTTACACCTAAAGGTTTGATGAATAGAGCCCATGCATACAAAGCAATGGTTGAAAAAAATCAAGAAAATGGCGAAGATGACGATGCAAACGTTAATATGGGATTATACTCATACCCTATTTTAATGACAGCCGATATACTGCTTTTTAACACTAAATACGTTCCAGTTGGGCTAGATCAAAAACAGCATGTTGAAATAGCACGTGATATCGCAGGATACTTCAATCACAAATTTGGCAAAACTTTAGTTGTCCCAGAAGAAATTGTCAGCGAAAAAGTGGCTACTATTCCCGGCCTGGATGGAAGAAAAATGAGCAAAAGCTATGGAAATGTTATTCCACTATTTTGCGATGAAAACACATTAAAAAAATTAATCAACAGAATCGTGACCGACTCAACAGCTCCAGATGAACCAAAGTCAACTGACTCATTCATTTTTAAACTATATGAATTATTTGCAACTGAAGAGGAATCAAACGAAATGAAAAGTAAATTCGAAAAAGGAATTTCTTGGGGAGAAGCAAAAAAGATTCTTTTTGAAAAAGCAAATGAATATATTTCACCTATGAGAGAAAAATATAATTACTATATGGCTCACCCTGAAATAGTTAAAGAAATCTTAAATAGTGGTGCTAAAAAAGCCCGCCCTATCGCCAAAGAAACAATCGCAAGAGTACGAAAAGCTATTGGTTGCGATTTATAAAAATATATTAGGTAAACAAAAAGAATTATGCTTGAGCGTAATTCTTTTTTATAATAAATAACTTAAAACTAAAACAATTATTATGTATCTTAATATATTGTTTTTAAATATTTGATGGCTCTATTGGGTTTAACTTCTTGCCTAACCCTTCCTATTGCAAAATCGTATTCATTTAAATCTTTTGTTATATTCGAACCTGCGCAAATATAACAGTTATTATCTATTTTAACTGGAGCAATAAGGTTTGAATTACTCCCAATAAAACAGTTATTCCCCACTATAATTTTATTTTTTTCTTTGCCATTATAATTGGCAAAAATAACACCACAGCCAATGTTGCACTTTTCACCTATTTCAGCATCTCCCACATAAGCTAAATGACTAGCCTTAGTTTCTTTACCTAGTTTTGAATTTTTAACTTCAACAAAGTTTCCAATTTTACAACCACTTTCAATTTCACTATTTGGGCGAATCCTTGAAAATGGCCCTATATGCACTAGATTGTGTATTTTGGAATCTTCAATCACACTATTATTAATTATGCAATCATCACCAACTTTTGAATTTATTATATAGTTGTTTGGCATAATTATGGTATTATCACCTATGATAGTGTCACCAAGTATATGGTTATTGCCATAAATAATGACATTTCTTCCAATAACAACACCCTTATCTATAACACAACTTTTTTTATTTAATATTTTGCTTCCGCATCCAATTTTATATTTACCCATAATTTTCTATATGACTCAATAAAAAAATGCGTGACAATTTTGACACACATTTTTAGGACTCAAAATATAAAACTAAATTATTATAAATTAGTAAAACAAATAAACATCGCATTTAACATAATTATTCTTAATATAAAAAATACTTCAATATTAAATCCATTCTTTAACCTAGAACTTCAACGATTTCTTTTGGCACAAATTTAGAATAATCTTTGCCGAATTGAATTAATTCCCAAACAAATGATGATGATATAAATTCATCTTTACTTCTAATATAAATTGTTTTCAAATTCCTATTTAGTGCATAGTTCTCTTTTGCAATAATCTCTTCATAATTGAAATCAGTGGTGTTTCTAACACCTCTAACATAATATTCAATTCCATATTGCTTTGCATAATCCGCAATCAATCCACTATATGAAACCACTTTAACATTGCCAAATCTACTAGCTATTTGCTCAATTGCTTCTTTCATTTTCAAAGTATCTGACCTTCTTTTCTTCATAGGATTTATTGCAATCAACAAATGAACTTCATCAAATATTTTACTAGCCTCTTCTAAAATGTATTCGTGGCCATTAGTGAATGGATCAAAACTTCCCGCATAAATTACTTTCATTTAACACAACTCCTTTTTTATTTGAGCTAATATATTTAATTGATTTTTCCCATTATATATTGCATTATACCTATTAACTAAGTGGACATTTTTATCTCTTGATTTTAAATCCTTCAATAGGAGCCCATCTCTTTTTATTAATCTTCGCAACCTTGTTCTAAAACCCGCTTTTGCTAAAATTGTGAAATCCGCAACTTTTGAAAATCTGCTATACATTATATTGGCATGCTCAATTATTAACCAATCATAGTTAGTGTTTTTAACAATCTTATTAACTTCATTATCGCACGCCATTAGCATATGCCCCACCCACGCATAGTACAAATCGTTATTACAATAAATAATATCAGCTATCTTTTTTCTATCAATGGTTCCATCTTCATTTAGTATGTTTTCACTAAATAATGTTATGGCGTAGTCAATGTGTTCTTTGTTTTGCATAAGATTCCTGTTCAAGATATCGTAATTTATATGAACGCTATTTTCTAAATTCTCTTGCAGAAATTTTGCAAGGGTTGTTTTGCCACTCCCTGATTTTCCACTTATCGCGATTATTCTCATATTTTTATCCTTTTAATAAAGCATAGCATAATTTTTGCAGAATTCCTAATAAAGTTATGAATTATATTGAAATTGTGCACAAGTTATGGTATCTTAGAACAAATTACATAAGGTTTGAATAAAATAAAATATGATTAAGTTTATGCAATGCTGTAGTTTAATATGTTGTAAGTAATTAGTTAGGTCTAATTATTTATGCGTGCAAAAACAACTATATCGCATAAACACTAAAAAATTAAACAAGAAAATTGGGTTTATGCAAGCTCAATTTTTTTTATTAAAGGAGATTAAAATGAGAGGAATAAATGATGTAAAAAAATTAGTGGGAAACACCCCGCTTATAAAAATTAATTTTGAATATAATAACAAACAGTTTAGTAATTACTTTAAAGCAGAGTGGTATAATTTAACTGGAAGCATTAAAGATAGAGTTGCTTTATCAATTTTTGAGAATGGATACAAAAATGGAACACTAAGAAAAGGTCAAGAAGTTGTTGAAGTGACTAGCGGGAATATGGGTATTTCACTTACCGCTATTGGTAAATATTTAGGCCATACCATTACAATATTTATGCCAAAATTTATGAGTATTGAGCGAAAACAAATCTTGAAACTATATGGTGCAAATTTAATCGAAACTGAAAACTTTGAAGAAGCATTTGAAAAAAGTGAAAAATTTGCTAAAGAGAATAATGCATTTCTTGCACATCAATTTGAAAACAAAGATAACTTTTTGGCGCACTATACCACAACCGCCAAAGAAATCTTAGATCAGGCTGAAACAATCAACGGATTTATTGCTGGGGTTGGAACAAGTGGAACTCTTTCTGGTATTGGAAAAAAATTAAAAGAAAAGTTAGATGTAATAATTTTCGCTTTAGAGCCTAAATCATCACTGATATTATCCACAGGAAAATCTCAAGGAAAACACAAACTTCAAGGATTATCTGACGAAATTATTCCAAAACTTTATAATAAAAACCTGATAGATGAAATAATCAGCGTTTCAGATGAAGATGCAATTGCTATGGCTCAAAAACTATCGGGAGAACTTGGACTTGGTGTTGGAATATCTAGTGGCGCCAATTTTATTGGAAGTGTGTTAACAAATCTAAACAATATTGTGTCTGTGTTCCCTGATGACAACAAAAAATACCTTTCAACTGATCTTGCAATTCCAATTTCAACCCCACTTGTTGATTCTATTAGACTTATTAATTATGAAATAATTAAATAAAATTGCTTTTTTATTTGTAAAGTTTAGTGTATACTATACATAAATTTATGTGGATTTGGGGTAAGTTTCCAAAGCGAAGCTTTGCCACACTTTTTCCTAAAGGAAAAGTGTGGAGTGCAAGTTACTTGCACGAAACTTACCCCACCACCCTCAAGGAGCAATTATGGAGATAAAAGAACCAAGAAATTTCATTGAAAATATTATTGTTAAAGATTTAAAAGAAGGCAGATGCGACCATGTTCAACTTCGCCACCCACCAGAACCAAGTGGATATTTGCACATAGGTCATGTTAGGAACATAATTTTGAATTATGGAACTGCAGAATATTTTGGAGGCGTTTGCAACCTTCGTTATGATGACACTAATCCATTAAAAGAAAGTCAAGAATTTGTTAATAGCATTCAAGAAGATGTTAAATGGCTCGGCTATCACTGGGGTTCAATTCATTACGCAACAGATTATTTTCAACAAAATTATGAAATTGCAGTTAAGTTAATCAAAGAAGGCAAAGCATATGTTTGCGATTTAAGCCCTGAAGAACTTTCTGCAACTCGCGGAACATTAACCACTCCAGGAACAAATAGCCCTTATAGAGATAGATCAGTTGAAGAAAACCTTGAATTGTTTGAAAAGATGAAAAATGGTGAATGTGAAGCAGGTTCTCATTGCTTGCGTGCTAAAATTGATATGGCAAGCCCAAATATGAACATGCGTGATCCTGTGTTGTATAAGATTCAATATCACACACACCAAAGAATCGGAAATTCTTGGAATATCTATCCTTCTTACGATTTCTCTCACCCACTTGATGATGCACTTGAAGGCGTTTCACACTCTATATGTGGCCCTGAATTTGAAGATCACAGACCTCTTTACGATTGGGTTGTTGAAAATAGCGGACTAAAAAACAGGCCAAGGCAAGTGGAATATGCAAATCTTTATATTAAAGGCGTAATTTTAGGGAAAAGATTCATAAAGCAATTAGTTAATGATGGAAAGGTCTCGGGATTTGATGATCCAAGACTATTCACATTGAGAGGCCTAAGGCGCCGTGGTATTTTACCTGAAAGTTTAAAAGATTTTGTTATGGCTACTGGCGTTTCTAAAGCGGTTTCATTAATAGATCCTGCATATTTCGAACATTTTGTTAGAAACACTTTAAATAATGTTTCAAAAAGGGTTATGGCTGTTTTAAACCCTATTAAGTTAGTTATAACCAACTATCCTGAAGGAAAAGAAGAAGATATTATTCTAGAAGACTACCCTCAAAATGAAAACACAACCACAAGAACATATAAGTTTGGTAGAGAATTATTTATTGAAGCTGATGATTTTATGGAAGAGCCTGCTCATAAATTCTTTAGATTATATAAAGGCAATAAAGTTAGATTAAAAGGTGCTTATATTATTGAATGCACTGGGTTTGATAAAGATAAAGATGGAAACATAACAGTTTATGCAACTTATGATGAAAACACAAAATCGGGTTCAGATTCTCAAGTTAAAGTTAAAAGCACTATCCATTGGCTAAATCAAAAGCACGCTAAAAAAGTTGAAGTTAGATTAATTGATAATCTAGTTGCTGATGAAAGCAAGGAATTAGTTGAGGGCCAGGAACACGCTGTAAACGGATTCGTTCTTAACCCAAATTCTCTAACAATCTTAAACAATTCTTATGTGGAAGATGGTGTTGATTTCAATTTCGAAGATAGATATCAATTCTTAAGAAATGGTTACTTTGCTCTTGATAAAGACACCACTAAAGATAAACTCGTGTTTAATAAAACAATCGGTTTAAAAGACACATATAAACCTCAACAATAACAAAAAACACTTCAATTAAGCGGTCCCTCGCGGTTCACATTATTTGAAGTGCTTTTTTTGTTTTCATATTCACCTCTTATTCGTTCTCCGATTGTTTATTTTATTATAACAAAATTAAATTTAAAAAGTAATTCACCTGATGTTACTTCAATGACATTGAAATACTTTAATGACTTTAGGTTAACAATGTGACTATATCATTTATCGCCACCAACAACCAAATCCTTAAATCTATTAAAATTTTCCCAAAACATTGAATTTAAATCTTGTGTATGATAATATATAATTATGTTGGAGGGCATTTTTATGTATATTTCAATAATGGATCAGATGAAACAACTCCAATATTTGATAGTTATATTAAAAAAGGCCTATCTTTTGGGGTGCACCCCAAATAAGGTATAATTCTTTTTAAATTTTTCCCATTAATATCCTGCAAAAATTTTTCAAACAATTTATCACTCATTTTATCTGCTACATAATGCATAGACCTATATGGACAAATTATACAATTTGCATTACACATATTTGAAAACTGTATTTCTATTATATCTGGATAGTCTTTCATAAGTTTAAATTAATATACTCCTCTTTTTGTTTTAAGTTCAAACAATGCCATTAAGAATGATTTATAATATGGTATAAATTTCCCTTCTTTTCTTAATTTTAGAACTTCATCTATTGATGCCCATTTTGCAGTTTGGACTTCATCTTCTTGAAGTATTAAATTTTTTACATCAACATCCATATTCAAAAAGTAATAATCATCAAATCCATTATCAAAATTGATTGTTAGATATGGCCTACAATTTGTGAAATCATAATCTATGCCTAATTCTTCTAGAAGTTCTCGATGTGCAGATTCTTTGCTGGTTTCTCCTGCTTGAGAATTTCCACCAAGTGTTATATCCCACACATTTGGCCAACCTTTTTTAAATGATTGTCTTTGTTGAATTAACATTTCATTTTTTGAATTGAATAAACAAACATGAACAACCATTCTGTTTTTCCCTTGAGATAATTGTGTTCCTCTTTCAAACAACTCCCCAGTTGGCATGCGATTATCATCATAAACATCAAATTTTTCCATAATCCCCCTTATTCCATCTTTAAAAAAACAAATTATCAATTTATTTTAGACTTAAATAAAAGCTTAAATTTTTAATATTGTAATATAATTAAGTACTTCCACAACAAACACCAATTTTTTAAAGTGTTTTTTATTTTCGTTATTCAAAATCAGACCAAGTATCTTTATTTATAAATTGCGTTAATGCCATTATAAAAGCTTCTTTTGTTAATTGGATTCTATCAATCTTACCATGCGTTAAATAACTAATTCCGCCAATTGTGCTTCTAAGGTCATTTTTATTAAATATTTCATCCATAACTCTGCCCAAATCACGTGTTTTGATATCATCAACATATTTGTCTGGAACTGGAAAGGCTGGGCTAAATCCCCAACTTTCATTTCCGTTCGCATCTTTTATCACAGCACTATTTATTATTACATATTTACCAAGCAAATTAGTTATTCCAGATTCAATTGCAATATAAAAATCGGCTTTATAACCTAATTTTATAATATTTTCAACTCTATTTTTTGCTCCATTATATATATCTAAATCAATTGGTTCATCGGGGACATTTGATCCAACTTTAATTCCTTCAATTTCAACATCATCAAAAAACTCAGCAAACGCCTCTTTTGCACCTTGAATCTTCCCTTTATTATTTGTTCCAATTAATATTTTCATATATTGTCTCTCCTAGTATAGTGTATCATATTTTGATGTATTTTAAAAGAAAATAGGTGCGGTATTATTTAAATTAAACACTAACTCAATAATTACTCTGTTATCTTGAGTAAAACTTTCATTTTGCATAGGTGGATATAATAAAAAAGGCAGGAAACTCTTGGCGTTTAGCCAATGCGAATTTGATAAAATCAAATTCGCGATTTCAAACTTTGTTTGAAATCAGTTTACTGCCCCTATCAAATCATGATACAGTTGATTTTAATTAAATAAATCAGCTTTTAAAGCTATTATCACATTTTAGTGATTATTTAATAGTAATTCTTTTTGCAGTTTCAACTTGCTTTTTTTCTTTTGGAACTGAAATTGATAAAATACCATGCTCTAGTTTTGCATCAATATCTTCTTCTTTAATATCTCCAACATAGAATGAACGAGAGCAAGCACCACATCTTCTTTCACGTCTAATGAAATTACCTTTTTTATCTTTTTCATCATTGCATTCATTTTTAGATGCTGAAATTGTTAAGTACCCATTTTTTAAATCAAGGCTGATATCTTCTTTTTTAAAACCAGGCATTTCAACTTCTAGGTCGTATGCATTGTCTCTTTCTTTAATATCGGTTTTCATCATTTTTTCCATTTCCCTAAATTCATGCCTTGGAAACCTTGGAAAGAATGGTTCACCTAAAAAATCATCAAAGATTGACTCGAATAAATCTGGTTCTTCGCCCCCTCTTTGCATTAAATCTCTTCTATCATTATTGTATTTCATAAATTAATCCTCCCTAACAATAATTTATTTTTAACCTTCGAATAATCTCTTATTCAAAAATCGTCTATATTTTAATACTACTTATTAGCACTGTCAAGCAAAGAGTGCTAATTTTTTATAATTTTTTAACTTTTTTATAGGTTTTTTGCGCAAATTTGTGCAATTTGACCATAATTTAATGGAATATATACATAAAAAAATGAGCTTAATGAAGTAACCCCCCGCAGGTATCACTTCATAATGCCCATATTTTTTATCTATTCTTCAGTCTTTTCTGATTTTTCTTTTAATTTAGCTTCTAACTCTGAAATTTTTAATAATAATTTATTATATTCTTCCATTGTTAACACAACTTTATCTTTGCTAACTGTTGCCGTGTTAGCCCCATCAACTCTATATTCTTTTGATTTAATTTTAATAACAATCAACAACGCAAGCATAATAATTCCAACAATTA
>JBNMHL010000032.1:0-12915 GCA_050872745.1 Clostridiales bacterium
AAAAATATAATAGGGAAGATCCTATTATTGTTACAATTGATGCGCCTTATTTAGAAACAATAATATATGGTGATATATCAAAAAATGATGGTATTGATTTAAATAGTATTACTGGATTAGCTAATGCAACATACAGACTAAAAGGCGAGAGTGATAAATTTAGTGTTAATAATAATACCTTAAATTCAATTCGAGATAATCAAAAAGAAATTGAGATAGTATCTAATGAAAGTGGTGTGGTTAAATATGTTAGAATAATTAACAACACTACTCACAATATCAGAGATTTATCAAGAAATGAAATTTTTGAAATGAATTCTTATAAACCAAGCGGAGTTGATGGAGAAATATCAGATGTGATTATTTCAAAAATGTATGTGGCAGGAATTGAAAAAAACAGCGAGTTCAACAATTATGTAACTATAAGTGGTTCTAATTTAACGATTACTGCAGAGGATGTTGATTATATTTCTATAACGTTTAAAGTAGGAGAAGTTGATTGCTATGCTTATTTCTATAACAACTCCACTGCAATTATGGACTTGAGTAAAGCTGGAACTTTGAATTTAAATGGTTATAGGGTTTCTAAATTATGGAAATATGAAGTTGCTAAAGATTTAGAAACTGGCTTTGAAGATTATATAACTTCAAATGGTGAGATTTTAAAAGATGGTGTTACTAAAATTGTTTTAATCAAAGAAATTAATGGGAGAACATCTAAGAGAACCATACAAACAAACGAGATTGATATTGTGGTAGAAGAGTTTAATGGAACTGAGGAAGCTCCGTTGGTTATAGATAAAATTAGTTTAAATGGTTACACAATCACTGAAATTAAAAATGGTTCTGGGAATGCGGTTGAAGTAAATCAAGATAGGTATGCAGAAATCGTTGACGACAACTTGAAAACATATACAACTGATTTATCAAACATAAAATTAACAAAACAAATTGATGGCATAATATACACAATTAATGTGCATAAATAAAATCACATCGTAAATCAAATATATCTTAATGTTTATTAAATGCTTTATTTAATCAAGGTGTGAGATCAATCAATAAATAAAAATGGTTAAAACAATTTGTGGAAAATAAAAATGTGCTATAACTTTATGAAATATGGAAATCATAAATGTGGCACATTTTTTGTTTTTATTAAAAAATATACTTGAAATAATTTTGAATATTTAAAACACTTTGATATAATAATAGTAATTTTAAAGGAGTTATTTGAATTATGGAGAAAAAAATTAGTAAAAATACTGGTGATTTACTAGTTCTTGCCGGCAATAACTTTTTTCCAAGTTTTTGGAGAGGTTTGGTTGGAACTTTCTTAGCAGTTATTCCATTTTTAGGTATTGCTGCTGCTATGATTTTTATTAACCAATATTGGGCTTATATCACATTTGGTTGTCTTGCTCTTGTTTTGATTGGTCCTATGCAATATGGTTATATAATGTTTAGTAAGTCGCTTTATGAAGGCGAAAAAGCAAATGTTTTCAAAGTGTTCTGCGGTTTTGCTAGCAAAAGTTTTATAGTTGTTGCTTTAGCTGATGCTGTTTTGGTAACAATGTATGCATTGGGATTCACATTGCTTTTAATCCCTGGATTAGTTGTGATTGCATTCTTTTCAATGGTTCCATATTATGTGGCTAAATATGAAGATAAATCATTTTTTGATGCAATGAAAATGTGTTTTGTTAGAATGAGAAGAAATAGAATTTCAATGATGAGCTATAAGTTTGCATTTTATCTATTATTCTTAACATTGATTATTTTAGGTGGATTAGCTGGTTTTGGAGTTTATTCTTTAGCATCTTATAGTTTAGCTGCTTCAATTGCTGCTGGAATTGTTTGCGGAATTGCTATTTTATTCCTTCTTTGTGCTTTAGTTTCATATTATCATTCTGCTAATTTCTGTTTCTTTATTGAAATTGAAGAAAGATATGAGAAAAAGATGAAAAGATTAGAAGCAAAAGACGCTAAAAAGGTTTCTGGTGAAACTGATGCTAAAGTTGAAGGTGAGGCTATTGAAGTTGGGGAGAGTGCACCTGCTGAATCAAAATCTAAATCTAAAAAATAATTAGTTTATTTAAATATTAAGAGCGGAAATCACCGCTCTTTTTTAATGCTTATTTTTTTATGTTTTTATGTTTTTTTTTACTTTTTATAGTTTTGGCGTGTTGTAAAATTCGAATGTTGAGCTTAATTGTGTTTGTGATGTATATAATTATGGAATAATTTATATTTAATTATAAAAACTAGTATTATGAGAAAACAATCATTTTTACTTAGTGCAATAATATTAGTTATTGGCGGAGTGGTGGCCAAAATAGTTGGTGCCTTATATAAAGTTCCGTTAACTCATATTTTGGGTAGTAATGGAATGGGGGTGTATTATTTAATCTTTCCTATTTATTCGCTATTACTTGTGGTATGTAGTAGTGGAATTTCAACTGCAGTTTCGAAAAATATTTCCGACCAAGTGGCTTTAAATAATAGAATTAATCAAAAACGCATATTAAATGTTAGTTTGTTGATTTCGTTTGGGTTATCACTTATTTTTTCTGTGTTGGTTGTTGTTTTTTCTAGTAGTATTGCAGATATGCAAGGCAATATTAATGCGAATTGGGGGTATATAGCAATTGCTCCGGCACTTGTTTGTGCATCACTCATAACAATTATTAAGGCGTATTTTCAAGGGCTAAACAATATGACACCCTCAAGCATTATTATAATATTTGAGCAGGTGTTTAAATTAATCATGGGGCTTGTGCTTTCAACTCAATTTCTGCAAAAAGGTTTGGCATATGGTGTGTTTAGTGCGATATTAGGTGTTACTATTAGTGAAGTTTTGACTTTAATTGTTGTTATTTTTATTTACATTTATAATGTTAAAAAATATAATCTATTTTACTTTCAACTTAAGTCGGTTAATAAATATACTTTTAAGGAAAAACTGATAAAGAGAGGTGTTGAAGTAAAAAAATGTATGCTTAACATAAAGCATACTTATTATTTTGAAAACAACTATAAAATGCCTTATAGAGTTGTTTTTAAAAGAATATTAAAGTTTTCATTTTTTGCAACTTTTTCAAATTTAATTGTTCCGCTTTCAAGTTTTATAGACTCGTTTTTAATAATAAATTTGCTTTCAAATTCAGGTTTTTCAAACACTATTTCAACGAGTTTATATGGAATCTCAAATGGGATTATTTCTAGTTTAATAAGTTTGCCGGTTATGGTGTTGGTGTCGTTATCAACAGTAATTGTGCCTAATTTATCTAGAGTTGTTGTGGTTGAAGGAAAAAGTGTTTTGGAACAAAAGTGTTCATTTTTTATAAAGTTTAGTTGGGTTATTTCTCTATTATTGTTTGTTTTATTCATTTTGTTTTCGAATGAAATTATAGAAATATTGTTTTCAAAGGGATTAAATAATTCCGCTGTGAACGAGTTTGACTACACATATAAAATGCTTATGGTTTCTAGTGTTAGCATTATTTATTATGGATTCTTGCAAACCTTTATTGCTATTTTAAACGCTCTTGATAAGTATGTGATTCCTGTTGTGGCACTTAGTGGAGCTTTGGTTATAAGGATAGCATTGATGGTCGTTTTGGTAAAAAATCCTTCAATTAATATCTTTGGTGCAGTAATCTCTCAAGTTGTATTTTTGGCTATCGCAAGCATTATATGTTTGATATATTTAAAAAGATATATTAATATTGAATTTAGATTTTTTAGAGGTGGCGTTTTTCCTGCGATGTGTGCTGTTATAACATTTGGAATAATATTTTGCGTTAAAATGATTTTGTCGAGATGGCTTAATATTTGGATTTATTGTGGGATTTGTGGGCTTTTAACCCTTATAGTATTTATGTTACTTATTAGGTATTTTAAAGTATTTAATAAATTTGAAAATGATTATTTGAATTTAAAATTTAAAAAAATATCATTTTTGGCAAAACGAATTTAAAAAACTAATATAATTAAAAAATGTTTGAAATTGCTTCAAACATTTTTTAATAATTGTTAAAAATTTAATGCATTCAGTTCTTTTATTTGGAATAAATGTTTTGGTATAAACTTTTATCAATTGGAAATAACTTATAAAAAGGAGAAAGTTATGAATAAATTAGAGATTATAAGAAGTTTATCTAAAAAAAGTTCTATAAGTCAGAAAGATTGCAAATTAGTGCTAGATAAATTTGCGGAGCTTGTTGCTGATTCATTGAGAGATGGAGAATCGATTTCATTGTTTGGATTTGGAAAGTTTGATGTTAAATTTAAAAATGCAAGAAAAACATATAATCCAATAACTAAATCAAATATCATAATTCCAGCAAGTAAGGTGCCTGTGTTTAGGGCGGGTAAAAATTTAAAACAAGCAATCTACTAAAAAACAAGGAATTTAAAAAATTTAAGAAATATAGCCATTTTTGTTTGATTTGATGTGGATTTTTTGGTATAATTAGGTATCAACTAAAGGAGAGATAGTTTATGAATAAAAATGATTTAGTTAAAGTTGTTGCTGAAAAATCAGATTTAATCCAAAAAGATGTTGCAATGATTGTTGATGCATTCTTTGATGAAGCAACTAATGCTTTGAAAAAAGGTGATGAATTTTCTATTGCTGGATTTGGTAAATTTGTTGTTAAGAAAAGAGCATCAAGAACTAGCATTAATCCAAGAACTGGTGAAAAAGTAAGTGTTCCATCATGCAAAGCTCCTGCTTTCAGAGCTGGAAAAGCACTTAAAGATGCAGTTAACAAATAATAAACTAAAAATTTTAAGAACTCTTTTAAGGGTTCTTTTTTATTTTAATAAAATCCTAATATGTGTAAGTTAATATATTTGAAAAATTTTATTAAAGTTGTTTTAATTTGCTGATCAGGTGAATTTTTTAAATTGTTGGGTATTGACAAATTGACTATTAAGTGCTATATTGTAAGTAAGTAAATTGGTGGAGGTGTGTTATGGAAAAGGGTGTTGATTTCGATATGATTATGAGGCATAAAACTCATAACGTGAAAGGTTTAAAAGCTAGTCGAGTTCAGGTGTCTGAAGATAGAGAACTTGAGATGAAAGAACTTTTTGAGCATAGCTTGGAAAAATCGCAAAAAAGATATGAAAAGAAATATAGTGCATTAGACTATTTTGAAAAGAAAGATGTGGTTCAAAACGCCATGGATTCACAAGGTAAGAAATTGTGTGTGATTAGGGATAATGGTATTATTGCTGATAAGGCAAGTGGTGTTATAGGTGGTGGCTTGCAAGTTATGAAAATGTTTTTAAACTCAACATTGAATTTTGCTCACAACTCTCAATTATCTGGTTTTGATGGCTATTTTGAAATGAATAGTGCTGAGGTTGTTGAAGGCATAGCAAGCGATTCGGAAAATAATCAGATTTTAGGAAATTTTATCGCAAGAATATGCGAAAATAGGGCGTTGAAAGCACTTGGAAGGGAGCAAGGAAAAATTGAGGCTATTCATGCAAATGAGTTAAAAAATAAAAATGATGTGCCTTTTGATATGGGTGAACTTAGAGGAATTGGCTTCGATGATGAAGATGTTATGCAATAGTGAAAAGCAAGTTTTTAAAACTTGCTTTTTGTTTTGTAATAATATATAATGATATGAGTTAAAAGCTGATGAAATAATACAATTTTTTAATATTTTATCTATATAATATTTAACCTATTTGTTTGGTTTTAGATTGTTGTTTAAAATATTAAACTGAATTAAACAAGTTAATAATTTAAGGAATTTTTATGCTAAAAATTGGAAATGTAGAGTTTAAAAACGGGTTAATATTGGCTCCAATGGCGGGAGTCAGTGATATTGGTTTTAGGAGTGTTGCAATTGATTGCGGAGCTGATGCGTGCGTTACTGAAATGGTGAGCGCAAAAGCTTTTTCATATAATAGTAAAAAAACTTTTGATTTAATGCAAAGTGCTGATAACGAAAAAATTAAAATTCTACAAATTTTTGGCCACGAGCCTGAAGTTTTGGCTAATATTTGCAAGAGTGAGCTAGCAAATAAATTCGATATAATTGATATAAATATGGGTTGTCCAGCACCAAAAATTGTTAATAATGGTGATGGCTCAGCACTTATGAAAGATATGGATTTAGCTGAAAAAATAATAAAGGCGTGTGTGGAGGTTTCTCAAAAACCTATCACGGTAAAATTTAGATTGGGGTGGGATTTAAACAGTGTAAATTGCATTGAATTTGCCCAAATGTGTGAGAGGGCAGGTGCGAGTGCCATAACTATTCACGGGCGAGTTAGAAGCCAATTTTTTAGTGGTTCTTGCAATTATGATATGATAAAAAATGTGGTGGAAAGTGTTAGAATTCCTGTTATTGCAAATGGCGATGTTGTTGATAAAGAGTCATATGAAAGAATCTTGAAAACTGGTTGCGCTGGTGTGATGATAGGGCGTGGAGCTTTGGGAAATCCTAAGATTTTTAGTGAAATTTTGGGTGTTAAAAATGAAAAATCTGATTTGTTTTATATTAAAATGCATATTGACGTTTTGAGGAAATACTACCCAGAAGTTTATGTTGTGAAGCATATAAGAAAACACATATTGTGGTATTTGGGAAACGATAAAAAATCAAAAGAAGTTAAAAATCAAATTGTTTCAATAAATAATATCGATGAACTTATAAAGGTTTTAAGTGATTATTATGATAGTTTAAAAGATCAAAGTTGAATTTTATGAAAAATAAAGTTTGTAAGTTGTGTTTTTTAAAAGGTGCTTTGTGTAAATTTAAAATTATTTATAATTTTTAAATTAAAAAATAAAAAACTGAATAAAGTTGTTTGCTATATATTTGATAATATTATATACTAAATATGGTTAAATATTGTAAATTATTGTGTTTTAATAATTTGCAAAAAAATGGCTATATTTAGTTTTTTTATAGGAGAATGGTATGAATAAAGTAACAATTAAAGATATTGATGTTAAGGGAAAGAAGGTTTTAGTTAGGGTTGACTTTAATGTTCCTATTATTGATGGAAAAATTACTGATGATAACAGAATTGTTGAGGCTATTCCAACTATTAAATATTTGCTTGAGAATGGTGCAAGTGTTATTCTTATGAGCCACTTAGGAAGGCCAGATGGCAAGTTTAATGAAGAGTTTTCTTTAAAACCTGTTGCTAAAAGATTGAGTGAACTTATGGGAATGAATGTTGTTATGGCTAGTGATGTGGTGGGTGATAGTGCTAGATCACTTGCTAAAGATTTAAAGGCTGGAGAAGTTATGCTTCTTGAAAATTTGAGATTTGAGGCTGGTGAAGAAGCTAATGATGAAGAATTTACTAAAGCGCTTGCATCTTTGGGTGAAGTTTATGTTAATGATGCATTTGGAACTGCTCATAGAAAACATGCTTCAACTTATGGGCTTGCAAAATTCTTGCCAAGTGCTATTGGATTTTTAATTGAAAAAGAATTAAGTGTTATTGTTGATAACATTAATAATCCAGTTAGACCATTCGTTGGAATTTTAGGTGGCGCTAAGGTTGCCGATAAATTATCTATAGTTAACGCACTTTTAGATAAGGTTGATACCCTAATTATAGGTGGTGGAATGAGTTATACTTTCCAAAAAGCACAGGGTTATTCGATTGGAAATTCGCTTTTAGATGAATCAAAAATTAACGACACGCTTGAAATGGTTAAGAAGGCAAAAGAGAAAGGGGTTAATCTTCTTCTTCCTGTGGATTATGTGATTGCTAAAGATATTAAAGATGTTGCAAGTAAGAAAATGATAGATACTCCAAATATACCTGATGGATATATGGGAGTTGATATTGGTGAAAAAACTATCAAGCTTTATGCTGATGCAATAAAAAGTGCTAAAACTGTTATATGGAATGGCCCTATGGGTGTGTTTGAACAAGAAGAGTTTGCAGTTGGAACAAATAAAGTTGCTATTGCATTAACTGAAATTGATGGAACAACAATTATTGGTGGTGGCGATAGTGCTTCAGCCATTATAAATATGGGTTTACAAGATAAGATTACTCATATTTCAACTGGTGGTGGCGCAAGTTTGAAATTGTTCGAAGGAAAAGAGTTACCAGGAGTTGCTGTTATTCCTAATAAAGACTAGTTTTAATTAATAAAACTAAACCGACGTTTATGTTTGTGGTTTATGATTTAATATATTAAACTCTGGTTAGACATGCTTTGGTATGGCAACAATAATAAAACTTTAATTGGCGAAATGAAAATCGCTAAAATGAAAAATACAATTAAATTTTATAGTAATTGATTTGATACTAATTTTTAATTATTAAAGCTTTTAGAAAAAGGAAAAAAGTTAATAATTTAACTAAAGGGAAGAATTTATGAAAACAAAATATTTAATCGGAAATATGAAAATGAATATGGATTTTGCAGCGTTGCAAAGTTATTTTAAAGAACTGGTCGAAGCTACTAATGAAACAAAAAATGTTGTTGGCGTGTGTGTGCCAAGCGTTTATCTTGAAACTGCAAGTAACAATTTGGAGGGTTCAAATGTGCTTTATGGTGTTCAAAATATGTATTATAAAGATTTTGGTGCATACACGGGTGAAATTAGTTCAAACATGATAAATGATTTTGATGCAAAGCTTGTTATTTTAGGCCATAGTGAAAGAAGAACATATTTTCATGAAACCGATGAAGATATAAATTTAAAGGTTAAAAAAGCGTTGGAAGAAGGTTTAACGCCTGTTTTATGTTTTGGTGAAACTAAATCAGAAAGAGAGAATGGCGAAGAAAAAAGTATTGTTAAAACTCAAGTTTTAGCTGATATTGATGGCTTATCAAAAGATGATGTTAAGAAAATTATTTTCGCATATGAGCCTGTGTGGGCGATTGGAACTGGGTTAACTGCAACTAGTGAGCAAGCTGAAGAGATGATCAAGTTCACTAAAGAAGTTGTGTTTGATAAAGTTGGATTAAAAGCTGATGAAATCATATGTTTGTATGGTGGTTCAATGAAAGGAAGTAACGCAAAAGAACTTTTAAATATGCCTAGTATTGATGGTGGACTTATAGGTGGTGCTTGCTTAAAAGTGGCTAGTTTTAAAGAGATTTTTGATGTTATTGTGGAATAAAATAAACTATTATTAAAAAGGAAGGGGTTATGGATAAAAGAGTTACTGCACTTATAATTATGGATGGTTTTGGAAAACCAAAAGATATTTCAAGAAGTGCAATTTTAGAGGAAAATACAAAACATATTAGGGAGTATGCAAATAAGTATCCAAGCACATTAATTTACGCAAGTGAACTTCAAGTTGGGCTTCCTGAAGGTCAAGCAGGAACAAGTGAAGTTGGGCATTTAACAATTGGTTCTGGAAGAGTTGTTTTGCAACCACTTGTTAGAGTTAATAAGGCTATTGAAGATGGTTCAATTAGAAAAAATAAGGTGTTGGTTGAAGCAATGCAAATTGCTAAAAGCAAGGCTTTGCATCTACTAGGAATGCCAACTGATGGCGGAATCCATTCACACATTAATCATCTTCTAGAATTGCTTGAAATGGCTAAAGAAAACGGTGTTGAGAAAGTGTATATTCATGTGTGTGCAGATGGAAGAGACACTCCACCAAAGAGCATTAAAAAATATATCTCAATTATAGAAAATAAATGCAAAGAGCTTGGTGTTGGAGAAATATCTACTATTATTGGAAGAGCTTGGGCGCTTGATAGAGATAAAAACTTTGATAGAAATAAGATTGCTTACGAGGCAATGGTTTCTGGCGTTGGAAAACTAAGAGAGAATGCTTTAGATGCTGTGGAAGAAGCTTATAATGAGGGTGAAACTGATGAGTTTATAAAACCAATTGTTATGGCAAAAAATGGCGAACCTGTTGGATTGATTCAAAAAGGTGATGTTGTTATTTCCTATAACTTTAGAGCTGATAGAGAAAGGCAACTTCAATATGTGTTTGTTGAACCAAACGAACTAGATTTTGTTAAAAATTTAGATCTTCATTTTGTTACTATGACTAATTATGATGAGAATATGACTCATGCAAAAATTGCTTTTGATAACATTCCAATAACTGATATTCTATCTCAAAAGTTAAGTGAGAAAGGTTATAGGCAATTAAAGATTGCTGAAACTGAAAAATATGCACACGTAACATTCTTTTTCAACGCTGGAAAGCAAGATACTTTTAAAAACGAAGAAAGAATGCTTGTTAATTCTCCAAAGTTAATTTCATACGCTTTAAAACCTGAAATGAGTGCTTATGAAGTTTGTGATAAAACGGTTGATGGAATCTTAAGTGGAAAATATGACTTTGTTGCTGTTAATTTTGCAAATTGTGATATGGTTGGGCATTCTGGCGATAAGGAGGCTGCAAAAAAAGCGGTTGCTGTTGTTGATGAATGCGTTGATAAAGTAATTAAGGCTGTTTTGAGTGTTGGTGGCCACGCAATTATTACCGCAGACCATGGAAACGCCGATATTATGCAATATGAAGATGGAACAAAGCATACTGCTCATACCACGAATATGGTGCCATGCATTGTTGTTGATGATGAATTAATTGGCTTAAAATTAAGAGAAGGCGGAAATCTTTCTGATATTGCACCAACAATTCTTGATATGATGGGTGAAGAAAAACCCGTTGAAATGACTGGCGAATCGTTGATTATAAAATGATAGTTGGTTAGCTAGTTTAACTTGGATATAATTCATAATCTTGAATTTAAGTTTGAAATTAGATGGCTTAATAATTTTGGTTTATTAATAGTAATTATCTTGAAATAAATCAAAATATTTGATATTATGATAATATATTATGATAGTATATTAAGTTTTTATTTTAAGGATAGAGTATGAATTATTTACTTGGTGCCATTGCTGAATTATGGACAAATTTTTATAACAAAGTTATAAGAGATGCTTCTTCAACTGTTAAAGGGGCGGTTATTGGAGTGTTAGTTGTGGTCACTTTGCTTTTGTTTGCTTTTGCTATGAAGAGCCAAGGCAAAGGTGATGGAAGTATGATTCATAACTGGACTGCATTTTGGTTTGGAATATTTTCGTTAGGGCTTTTAGTTTTGTATTGTTTTTTGGTAAGTTAAACCAAACATTTAATTTAAACACAATATTTTTAAACATTAAAAGATTAGTTTTTATGTTTTGATTTTATTTAAACGGTGCGAATAATATTATGGTTTAATTGTTAAAATATGTTATTCTTTTGGTTTTAAATTTTAAAATATTAAAATTATCTTTACATAGTTATTTTTCTATGATATACTTATTCACGCATTTATAAGGAGTTTTTATGTTTAATAGATTATTAGAAGGAACACTTCCTAACTGGGTTACATCTTCATTCCCAATTATTCAAACTGTTTTATTAGTTTTGATTTCACTTTGTGCGCTAGGAATTTTAATTGCTATTATTTTGCAACCAGCTAAAACTGAAGAAGGAAGCAATGCAATCACTGGTCAAAATTTTGATAGTTATTATATGAAAAATAAAGCATCAACAAAAGAGGGTAGATTGCAAAAAGTTATAATTGCTTGCATTGTTTTGCTTGCTATTTTCACGATTTTATATTTTGTTTTAGTAAGAATTTATAATCCACACGCATAAAAATTTGCACATTTTAGTGCAAATTTTTTTTGTAATTTGAAAAATTGATAACAAACATATAATAATTAGTTTTAATATTCTTATTATTTTGTTATAATTTCTTTATATTTATTAATTTTAAAGGTACAAAATGATAGATTTAGAAAGAATAGAGTTTCAGATTAAGAACAATAAACTAGATGAACTTGATTATGATTTTGTTGTTTTTCAACTTTGTGTTTTAAACAACAAGCCATATAACGAGATGAAATCAGCACTTGATGAACTGATAAAAGAAAAAAAAATAATATTAAAGAATTCACCAATTGATCCAGTTCAACTTAGCGAAGAGGCAAATGCTGATTTAAAAGTTTCTGCAATTGATACTAAAAATGCTATAGAGGAAGCGCATTTAATTTTAAATAGAAAAGATAAAAAGGCAAATTCGAAAAAGAATTTATATAGAGTGGAAGGGATTTTGCAAGGCACTAGCGGTGGCTATGGTTTTTTGCTTCCCGATGATAAAACGATCCAAGATATATTCATCCCTGAAAAAGAGTTAAAAGGTGCTATGAATAATGATAGGGTGGTTGTGGAAGTTAAACGCAATGGCTCAAGAAGGCTTGAAGGGAAAGTTATTCAAATTCTTCAAAGAAACACAAACGTTATTGTTGGTAAGATTCAATTAGGCAAGAAAAATGCCTATGTTATGCCAGATGATGTTAAGTTTGGTGCAAATATCCTAGTTCCTATTAATAAAGTTTTAGGGGCCAACAATGGCGATAAAGTTGTATGTAAGATTGAAAGATACTTTGCAAACAAGAAAAGCCCTGAAGGGGTGGTTGTGGAAGTGTTGGGAGCTCCAGATGTGATTGAAACAGAAGTTTTAGCGTTAATCCGATCTTATGAACTTTATGAGAATTTTCCTAAAAATGTTAGGGAAGAAGCGGAGAAAGTGCCAACTGAAATTAAGATAAAAGATTATCCTAATAGATATAACTTCACAAACGAAATTTGCTTTACCATTGATGGTGAAGATAGTAGAGATCTTGATGATGCAGTGTCTCTTTCTATAAATAAAGATGGAAATAGGGTGCTTGGTGTTCACATTGCTGATGTTGGTGAATATGTTAAATACAACAATGTGTTTGATAAAGAGGCATTTAAAAGGGCAACGAGTGTATACTTCCCAGGGTTGGTTTTACCTATGCTTCCAAGAGAACTTAGCAACGGAATTTGTTCACTTAATGAAAATGAAAATAGGCTGGCTTTGTCTGTTTTTATTGAATACGATGAAAATGCTAAAGTGCT
>JBNMHL010000033.1:0-12770 GCA_050872745.1 Clostridiales bacterium
AGTATTGTTTTATTAAAATCTGAAATATTATATCAAAAAAGACACTTTTAGTAAATACAATTTTTGCAAATTATTAATTATAAATTTTATTGCAAGTTAAGCTAAATTTTTATATCAAAGTCAAAAAATAAAAGCAAGATTGAATGCTTTTATTACTCACTTTATGCTCAAAAAAGTTTATGCAAGCGCCACGGAGTGGCATTGGATATAAACTGATGCAGAATCAAAACTATGTATCCATTGCATAGCAATGGTAGTTATGTTTAGCAACTTGGGTTGTGAGCAAAGTGAACAACCCAACATCACCTAGTTTATATTACCGGAAGTTATCGGCAAACAGCCCGAAGGGATACTTGCCAGCAACTGATGTTAATCAAAACAGTGATACCTTGTTTTATCAAGGAGTTGCGTTTAGCAACTTAAAATTTGACTTGCTCAAATTTTCATCGCATAGTTTATATTTATTTAATTATGTGAATTTTTATTCATAATTATCTATATTTATTAAATCTAACGCATATTTATAAACGTTATTGTATATTTAAACAAAGAATCTTATATTTATTCACGAATAGTAATTTTTATGCAACACAAATAGCAACCTATGCAACTTTTTCGAAGTAATTATTTCTTATATTTTTCTTATAAATTCCAGCAAATGAATTAAAATTTCCACCACTAATAATCCTCAAAGCCCAATTAAAACTTGAATAATCTAGCTCCACACTTAAACCACAAGAAACGCTAATTTGTTTTGGAGTGCTCACAATTCTTCCCCCTAGTCTATATTTTTTAACCAGATCGTAAAACATCAATGTGTTAGTTC
Organism: Clostridiales bacterium; assembly: GCA_050872745.1. Taxonomy (GTDB): domain Bacteria; phylum Bacillota; class Clostridia; order Christensenellales; family UBA1242; genus UBA11490. The sequence continues at coordinate 827 of JBNMHL010000033.1, forward strand.
TATTTTTAAAAACAACATATAATTTATTCATAACACTCCTTGAGTATAATTATCATTTTTTATTCTCAATTCATAATATTAAATAAAAACATATTATGTTAATAAGGATTTATTATGGTATATTTAGACTATTCATCAACGAGCAATAAAAAACCAAAAAAAGTAGTTTGGGCTTATAAAAACACAATAAAGCATTTATCAGTTAATTCAAGTCGTGGTGCATATCCACTGTCAATTAAAGCAAGCATTAAAATACTAGAGGCAAGAAATAGTATTTCAAAATTTTTCAATTTAAACAAACCTGAAAATGTTATATTTACCTCAGGCTGCACAGAAAGCATTAATCTTGCATTAATTGGAACAGCAAAGTCAAACGGACACATTATATCGACTATATTCGAACACAACAGCGTTTTAAGAACTTTAAATTATTTAAAAAAGGCTTACAATATATCCTACACCTTGGTTAAACCTTCAAACAAAGATAATAGAATCACAAATATAGATATAATGAAAGCAGTTAAATCAAACACATATCTTGTTGTAACGAATCACACAAGCAACGTGACAGGTGCAACATCAGATATAAAATCTATTGGAAAATATTGTAAAGAAAACAACTTGATTTATTGTGTTGATTCAGCTCAAAGTGCCGGACATATTAAAATAAATATTCAAGAAGACAACATCAATCTTCTTTGCATAGCCGGACACAAAGGATTATATTCACCACAAGGTATAGGTGCGCTTTTAATTAATGATGTTAATATTAAACCAATAAAATTTGGTGGCACAGGCACTGAAAGTGAAAACATTAATCAGCCCAGCACTTCACCAGAAGGATTTGAGGCCGGAACAATGAACCTTCCTGCAATAATAGCTTTAAATGAAGGCGTTAAATTTGTAAACAACAACTTTGATAGAATTAACAATAAAATTGCATTTTTATCTAAAACACTATTATCTGAATTAGAACAAATTAAAGACATTGAAATATATTGCCACTCACCCTCAAGTGGAGTTATCAGCATAAGGCCAAAAAATATACCAATCGATGATTTATATGACTACCTAAACTCTAAAAATATATGCACACGAAATGGGTTACATTGCGCACCAATAATTCACAAAAATTTAGGTACTCTTAGCACAGGACTAATTAGAATTAGTATTGGTTACTATAATAAAAAGCATGATATTTTAAAAATTACAAGGGCAATAAAAAAATATTTATCAACTTCAAATTAGTTGATAAATACTTTTTTTATGTTTAACCACCCAAATCCCTCTTCATTTCTATCTCCTTTAATCTTTTTGCAATGCGTTATAAGAAGTTTTTTTATTTGATTTGGAGTATAATTTGGATATTTTTTTGTAAGCAATGAACATATTCCAGCCACTATTGGCGTTGAAACACTACTTCCACTCATTTTCCCATAAAATGATTTATTGATTTTGTAATTACATGCCGACACAACATCAACACCACTCACAACCAAATCTGGTTTATAATTATTAAGAATCGGACCTCTACTTGAAAAATCAGCAACTTTGAACTTCTTCTCATCAAATGATTCATCCTCGTTGCGGTTATCGCTCAAAGCGCCAACTGTTATTATTTTACTGCTTGCACCAGGCGATTTAATGGTTGAAACCTCAGGTCCGCTATTTCCACTTGCCGAACAAACAACAATTCCCGAATTCCATAAACTTTCAGCACCAATAATTAGCGGATCATTATAATTTAAAACCAAACTACCAAAACTCATGCAAACAACTTTAATATTGTATTTTTCTTTATTGCTATAAACCCATTGCATCGCTTTTAAAATATTAAGAGAGTTGGTTTCACCATTTTCATCTAATGCTTTAACGGACACGATATTAACATTCGGATCAACACCAGAATATTTTCCTGAACTTAAAAATCCACTAGAAACTATCAAGCCAGCAACAAATGTGCCGTGACCATTATCATCGTAAGGTATATTTCGCCCATTTATAACATCGTGGAATGTTAAAATTCTATTTTTACCAAGTGTAAAATCCAAGTGCGGATAAATACCTGTATCTATAACAGCAACTGAAAAATTCGATGAATTTTTAATTGCAACATTTTCAACACCCATAATTTTTTTTGACACATTAATGCACGATGTGACCTTTGTAACACTAGTAATATATCTAACATTATTGCATTCAGCCATATTCATCAAATTACTTCTGTCCATTTTCACACAAACAGCATTTATAAATGGCAATTCTTCAACAAGCGTTATTTTGTTATTTCTAACTCTCCGCAATAAATTATTATAGTTATTTGCAAAAACAACACAATTTAGATTATTTTTATCACTTTCAATTATAACTTTTTTTAATAGCTCAGGTTCAATTTTTACTATCATCACTCACCATATTCATTAAATTATTAAATTTATTCTTTTGTTCATCGTTTAAATACGGAAATAAAACATCTCTCATTGAAGAAATTTTATCCTTGCTCAAGTTTCCATTTTGACTCTGCTTTGCACTTTGCCTCAAAAACTCTCTCATTAATTCATCTTCTGAAAATGATGAATACTTGTTGTATAGATTTTCAATGCTACTTGCGTTTATATTGTTTTTATTTTCATTTATCGTTATATTGTTACTATTAGTATTTTTTTTATCATTGCTATTCAATTCGCTAAATTTCATATTTTCTCCTACCAACCTCTGTTTGAACTAAACTCACTTAAATCAAATTTTATAATCATTTATATAAAAAAATTAGTATTTTAAGTAGTTGATTTAATCAATTTCGTACATATTATGTTAAATCAAAATAATATACACTTAATAATATGCTAATAATATTTTTTTTGACTAATCACATATGTAGATAAAGAAACATATATAATAAATATGGATACTAATCTTTTATTAAATTTACTCAATTTATTTAATAACAATCAAAATCAAAGCACAAATAATCAACAAACTCAAACCAAACCAGTTTCAAATATCCCAAAAGAAATTTTGGAAAGTTATCCATACGGACAATTTCCAACAAATTCAACAATTATGGGACAAAAACAAAGGCTTGATAATGTGCTATCAAATCAAAAAGTAAATAATGTTTCAGCTTTCAGCTTACCCAACAACGCTTCAGTTAACAATCAACAAACAGATCAGCAAAACAACAGCTCAAACTCTTCTTCAATCAATATGCAAACACTAGCTCCCCTTCTTGATGGGCTAAAATCTGATTCCAATAACCCTAACAATATTTTAAAGTTACTAGTTCCATTTTTATTTAAAAACAATCCAAATATAAATGGGATCTTGAATCTACTTGGGAATATGCCAAATTTTGCCCAGAATAAGGTAAAACAAGAAAGCATCGATTTAAGTTCTAACATTTCATTTGAAAATGCAAACTATAATAAAATAGACACATATGAAATTGTTAAATAATAAAAAAAATTTAAACCATTAAAGTTTAAATTTTTATTAATAACATTATAATGTAATATTTTAATTATTAATTCAAACTAATGGTTAATTAACCTTAGTTAATGAATCAATATATTGTTTAAATAAAATGATATTATTTAAAATAACAGCATCATAGAAATCTCTTATATCTAACCCGGTAAGAGATTTGATTTTATGCAACCTATAAACCATTGTATTTCTATGCATAAAACCATTAATGCTAGCTTGGCTAGTGTTTAAAGCGTTATCAAAAAAAGTTTGAGCAGTTGTAACCAAATCAACATTATTCAAAAGCTTTTTTATTGTTGTTATTTTATAAAAACTTTGATATTCACAAACATCAACGCCTTTATCATTAAATAATAAAGTTTTTGTGTCAAATAATTTCATTGCTTTTTCTTTAATTTTTTCAGCTGTTAAAATTTTTGAATCATCTATACTCATAAGTTTTCTCCATTTTCAACTGATTCATCAATAAGTGAACCCAATTCAAGTTTATATGTTTTATAATCAAAATATTTTTTAATATTATAGTTTTCGGCAAAAATCAAGCAAGTACAATTGTTATTGTTTTTTATTAGCTCCTTAATCAATTCTGCGATATCTTCAGCTTCATTATCATTTAATCCTGCAAAAATATCATCAACTATGATTAAGTCTAAATTTCTAACATATAATCGAGCCAAAGCTAACTTGATCTTGTCATAATAATTTAAAATATTCACTTTAACATTTTTAATATTAAACAAACTATAATGGCCTAACGAATTATTTAATTTGATTTCAATTTTATCTTTTTTCTTTTCACGAAGTTTGATTATATACTTTATGTTTTCTTCAACAGTTTTATTTTCCATAAATGGTGGTTGCATTGGAATATAACCAACACTAATGTCGTTTTTAAAATTTATTTTTTTAACATCAACATTGTTTATTAGAACTTCACCTCTTTGAAATCTATCTAAGCCTAATAAAATTCTAACAAGGCTAGTTTTCCCACTATTCTTACCTCCAACAATAATAGCTTTTTCATTATCATCTAATGAAAAGTTAATATTGTTTAAAGTGAAATACTCTTTAGCGTATGAAAAATATAAATTCTTAATTTGAATCATATAACACTCCAATCTACCTTAAATTCTATCAAAAACAAAAATTTTTCTCAATCATATTGATAAACAATTTAAAAAAAATATTGCACTCAAAATATGCAATATTTTTTTAAACAAAATATTAAAATAATATTTAGTTATTTAAACAATAATTTATTAAGTAGAACACAAATACTAGAAATCAACTTCAATTAAACCTAAATCTCCATCATTTCTTTTATAAATAACATTAACGCAACCAGACTTAGCATTTAAGAACACATAAAATGAATGGCCTAACGCTTCTAAATTGCTTTCAGCGTCTTCCAATGTTAATGGTTCAAGTTCAAATTTTTTAGATTTAACAACTTTTAATGGTTTATCAACTGGAGCTTCTTTTAAATACTCAAGAACGCTATCAGTTTGAGATTTAAATACTTTTGATTTACTCTTTGTTGATGTTTTAATTATTTGTTTTTCAACTTTAGGCATAACCAAGTCAATATTATTATACATATTGTCACTCATAACTTCGCCTCTTATGAATAAACCATCTGCATTAATTGTAACTTCTAATTTATCCATATCTCCGATTTGAGAACAATTAACTTTAATGTCACAATTTTTTGAAAAATATTTCTCTAATTTAGATAATTTTTTCTCTATAATTTCTTTAAACCTATCAGAAATTTTATAATTTTTTGAAACATAATTAATATTCATAAACATTCCTCCAATTTGTTTCACTTATGTTAAATTCTAATTTAACACTTATATTTTACCAAACTTATGGTTTTAACGCAAATATTTAAAAGTAGTTGCTAAACTTTGTTAAAAATTACTATTTTCAACTCTAAGTTCAATTTCACCATATGGTGCCGAAATAATAATTGTTGAATTTGAAGATATATTGCCAGATAAATAATCTTCAACTATTCTATCTTCAATTTCATGTTCAATTAATCTTCTTAATGGCCTTGCGCCATAATTAACATCATACCCTTTATCAATTAAATACCTTAAAGCACTTTCCGTTACTTTCAAAGAAGCTCCGCGTTTTTTCAACCTCTCGTTCAAATTACATATGAAAATTTTTGCAATTTGTGTTAACTCATCTCTTGATAATGGCCTAAACACTGTAACCACATCAATCCTATTAACAAATTCCGGTTTAAACTGCTCTTTCATGGCATTTATTAGTGTATCTTGAATTATGTTAAAATCAAGTTCATTGCACCCAATTTCATCACCATATCTATTATAAGATTTTTTAGGTAAATCAGAAACTCCAATATTACTAGTAAATATAATAATAGTGTTTTTAAAAGTAACCAATCTTCCTTGGCTATCAGTTAACCTTCCATCATCTAAAACTTGAAGCAACAAATTATATACATCTTGGTGAGCCTTCTCAATTTCGTCAAATAAAACAACACTATATGGCTTTCGCCTAACTTGCTCAGTTAATTGCCCACCTTCATCAAACCCAACATATCCAGGCGGAGAACCTATGAGTTTAGATACGCTATGTTTTTCCATATATTCACTCATATCTAGTCTTATAACAGCATTTTCATCATCAAACATTGCTTCAGCTAAAGCTTTGCATAGTTCTGTTTTACCAACACCTGTTTGACCTAAAAACATAAAACTACCGATTGGTCTATTGTTTTCTTTTAAGCCTATTCTAGCTCTTCTTATCGCCTTACTAACCGCTTCAACAGCTTCATTTTGACCAATCACGCGTTTGTGCAAAATACTTTCCAAACGCATAAGCCTTTCACTTTCACTTTCAGTTATTTTCGTAATAGGGATTTTTGTCCAATCACTAATAACTTTCGAAATATCATCTTCTTTTATAACAATAGCCGTGTTATGAGGAGTTAAACTAGATTGCCTTATAATTTGCTCTTTCTTTTCATTTGCTATATCTAATTTTTCTCTGTAAACACTGGCAAGCTCGTAGTCATCGTTAATTAGCGCTTGTTTTTTCTCTACTTCAAGTTTTTGAATTAGTTCCTCAATTTCTTGGAGATCTTCTGGTTTTCTATTCCCATGAACTTTTGCTCTACTACTTGCTTCATCAATTAAATCGATTGCTTTATCTGGAAGATTTCTATCCATTATATATCTATCACTTAAAGATGCTGCAGCAATAATAGCCTCATCCGCAATTGAAACATTATGATATTTTTCAAACCCTTCTTTTAAACCTCTTAAAATTTTAATCGTGTCTTCAACAGATGGTGGATTAACCATAATTGGCTGAAACCTACGCTCTAAAGCTTTATCTTTTTCGATATATTTTCTATACTCATCAGTGGTTGTTGCACCTATTGTTTGAAACTCACCTCTAGCCAAATACGGCTTCAGCATATCAGCAGGATTTACCTCCCCTTTATCACCACCAACTTGAGTTAATGTGTGAATTTCATCAATAAAAACAATAATATCTTTGTTTTGAGTGATCGTATCTATTAAAACTTTAAGTTTTTCTTCCAACGCACCACGATACTTTGTTCCAGCCATTAGCCCACCCAATTCAAGTGAAAAAATAACTTTATTTTTTAAAATATCGGGCACATTTCCATTTGCTATAGCCAAGGCAAGCCCATCAACAACTGCACTCTTACCAACGCCCGCCTCACCAATTAAAACAGGATTATTTTTTGTTTTCCTACAAAGAATTTCTATAACTCTTGAAATTTCTTCTTCTCTTCCTATAATAGGATCAATTTTTCCATTTTTAGCCTTAAGAGTTAAGTCGATCCCCATATTTAATAGTTCTTCGGGAAGCTCAGATTGATTATTGCTGTTATCGCTCCTATTTACGTAACTATTAGTTCCACCTTCACTATTAATAGAGGTTGAAAAATCAATATTGCTATTAAAATTATTTTGACCAGTTTGTTTATATGAATTGTGTGCGTTTAAATGGTTTGGATCGTTAATACTCGCTGTTGCTTTTCTATTAAAACTATCAGCCTTAAACATTTGAAATAGTTGCATAATTAATTCATTGATATTTATTTTAAAGTTCTTTTTTAACATTGTTACAGCATAACAATCATCAGTGTGAAGCAACGCCACAAGTAAATGTTCTGTTCCAACTATACTATCGTGCAATTGCTCTGCAAACTGGTTTGCAATTAAAAATACTTCTTTACATTTTGGAGTTAGTTCCATTGAAGCAGTTAGCATAGTTGCATTTTTCTTTTGAGAATTTTTAGAAAAAACAGCTTCAATTTGGTCACTAAAAACACCAAACGAACCTAATGTTTTAGCAGATATAGAATTTTGAATTGTTGAAATTCCATATAGCAAATGCTCTGTCCCAATTTTAAAATTGCCATATTTAATAGCTATTTTACCAGCATTTTGCAAAGCGTGATTAACTTTATCGCTAACATTAATATTGCCGTTCATCCATTTCTCCCAACTAGTATTTATATGATTATATCACAATAAATTTTATTATAAAAACAAAAAATAGCGTAATAAAAAATACTTTAAATAATTTTAAACTATTTAAAGTATTTTAAAAACAATTTTAACATAAAAGCCTATTTAGATAATTTTTTATATAATTTATCAACACTTTCACACAATTTCTTTAAATTGTAGTTATTTAAAAACTTGCCATTTTGATAAAGTATATTTCCATTAACCATTGTTAATAAAACATTTTCACAACCAGCAGATGAAACCAAATTAGACAAATACTTTTCTTTTGGTTGCATATTTATTGCATTTATATCAATCAAAATAAGATCTGCTAAATATCCTTCTTTAATCATTCCAAGGTTATCATAATTCAATGCTTTTGCCCCATTGATTGTTGCCATTTCTAAAGTTTGCATTGCACTTATTGCATCAGGCTGATTTAAAACACCTGATTGCAAATTTTTTGTTAAAAACATTTCTTTAAACATATTCAAGCAGTTATTAGATGCAGGTCCATCAGTTCCTATGCAAACATTAATTCCATTAGAAACAAAGGAGTATATTGGAGCAATACCACTACCCAAATATAAGTTTGAACTTGGATTCGTTGAAACTGAAATGGTATTATATTGTTTCATAATTTCAACATCATCTTTATCACAATGAACACAATGAGCCAGGATATTTTTTTGCTCAAAGTAGCCATAGCTTTCAAGCAAAGCAATTGGCGTTTTTCCATGTTTTTTATCACAATTTCCAACCTCATCAAGTGTTTCACTTGCGTGAGTTGTTAGCACTAAGTTGTGTTTTTTAGCAAACTCTATAGCTTTAATAAATGAATATTCATCGCTTGAATATGTTGCATGGCAAAAAACAACTGGTTTAACTAAATCTCCATATGAAGTTAGCATCTCATATTCTTTTTCAAGCAAGTCATCTAAAACTTCACCCGCAATTGAACCAAAACCAATATTTGTTCTAAGCCCAGTTTCTAAGGCAACTTGAGCACTACCTTCAACATTAAAATATAAGTCTAACACGGTTGTAATTCCAGATTTAATCATTTCTAAGAACGATAGTTTTGTGGCATCGTATAACTCTTCATTATTCATCTTTTCTTCAAGTGGACGTATGTTGTTTATCCACCATCCACCAAAATTAGAACCATCACCAACCCCCCTTAACACGCTCATTCCAGCGTGGCAATGAGTGTTAACAAACCCTGGCATCAAAATATTTCCTTTAGCATCAATAGTGTTTCCAACAAAACTTGTTAACTTCCTATTTGCTCCAACATATGAAATAATATTATCTTTAATCTCAACTTCACCATTTTCAATTATTTTTCCGTTTTCCATCGTTAAGATTCTAGCATTTATAAATCTCGTTTTTTGCATAAATTTCTCCCATAAAAAACTATCAATTTGATAAAAACAAATTGATAGATTTATTTATATATTAAACAATTTCCATTCTGCGTTTAGCGTGGAATGCGATTCCAAGTGTGTTTGGTCCGCAATGAGTTCCAACTGTTGGTCCAACTGGTTGAACCCAAATTGTTGCATCTTTGCCAACAATTTCTTCAATTTTTGATTTTAAGAACATTGCATCATCTTCACAATCCGCATGCATTATTGCAATTGGATAATCAGCAACATTTTCACCTAAAGATTTAAATTTTTCAACAAGTTCTAAAATAGATTTTTTTCTGCCTTTAATTTTTCCAACAGAAACTATTCTTCCCGTGTTGTCAACAGTTAAAACTGGCTTAATTCCCAAAACAGTTCCAAAAACAGCACTAGTAGCTGAGATTCTGCCACCACGTTTCAAATGCATTAAATCATCAACAACAAAATAGATAGTAACCTCATCTCTAAATTTTTCAACAAATTGAATTATTTCATCATCTGTTGCTCCACGCTTATGCATTATTGCAGCTTCGTAAACTATCAATCCAGCACCCATAGAAATAGAAAGCGTGTCAACATATTTAATACTTCTTTCAGGATACTTTTGCTTAAGAACATCGATAGCTTGTTTCATATATTCAAATGTCCCACTCATTCTACTACTAAATGCAACATATAATATGTCTTCACCTTGAGCCAAGTATGGTTCCCATATAGACAAATAATCTTGTGGATTTAATGCAGAGGTAATTGGCACCAACCCTTTTCTTATTTTACTATAAAATTTTTTAAAATCGTGAGTTTCGCCTAAATCGTAACCCTTTTCAACCCCTTCTAATGTGTATGGCATACTAATATATTCAATACCAAGTTTTTTAATTTCTGTGTACCACAACTCACAATTACTATCTGTGAAAAAAACACTCATTTTATTTCTCCTTATTTCATAATTGGGAATAACACAACATCTCTTATTGATGGTTGGTTAAACAACATAACAAGTAGTCTATCAATTCCCATTCCAAGACCACTCATTGGTGGCATACCATGCTCCATAGCAAGCAAGAAATCTTCATCAATATCCATCGCTTCATCATCACCCATGGCTTTTGCTCTTGCTTGATCTTCAAGAGTTTTTCTTTGAATATCTGGATCAACAAGCTCTGAATACGCCTTACACAATTCTTCGCCATTTATTAAAAATTGAAACATCTCTATAGTTTTTGGGTTAGAATCGCTTCTTCTTGCAAGTGGAACTAAGCAAGCAGGATAGTTAAATAGTATTGTTGGTTCGATAATATCACATCTGATTTTTCTTTTGTATACATAATCAACAACCGCACCTAAACTATGCAATGCTAAAATTTCATCTTTTTCATAATCGCCAGTTGCTATAACTTTTGATTTCAACTCTTCCAAATCATCAATCGCCAAAACATCAAATCCAAGAACTTTATTGATCGCACTAGTATAGTCAACTCGCTTAAAATCACCTTCTAACTTGAAAACTTTTTCACCAACAGTGATTTCAGGTTTACCTAACATATAAGTTGTTAATTCTTGAATGAATTTTGTAAAGAATTTAATGTTATCTTCAAAATTCCAATAACTTGCATACCATTCAACTTGAGTAAATTCTTGAAGGTGTGATGCATCCATTCCTTCGTTTCTAAAACATTTAGCAACTTCGAATACTCTTGGGAATCCGCCACAAACCACTTGCTTTAAATAAACCTCAGGAGCGATTCTTAAATTACACATTTTATCCAATGCATTATGTTTTGTTAGGAAAGGCTTAGCACTTGCACCACAAACTGCACCTTGCAAAATTGGAGTTTCAACTTCTAGAAAGTCATTCTTTTGTAGGTAATCACGAATAAAAGCAACTAATCTACTTCTACCAAGCAAAACTTTTCTTGATTCTTCGTTAGAAATTAAATCTAAATACCTTTGACGATATTTTGCCTCTTGATCAGTTAACCCGTGGAATTTTTCTGGAAGTGGAAGTTTTGCTTTACTTAATAATTCATAGTTCAACACTCTTACTGTTAATTCACCAGTTTTAGTTTCGTAAAGTTCACCTTCAACACCAATATAGTCTCCCATGTCAATATAGTTGTTAAAAAATTTATATTCATCAGCTGGAATTTCGTTAACGCTTAAGCTTAATTGCAAATTATCAAAAATATCCGAAATTTTAACAAACATAAATTTACCAAAAGTTCTTCTAAAAATTAATCTTCCCGCAACTTTTACTTTTTCGCCTATGCCCATTTTTTTTACTTTACTAATTGAAAAAGTCTCATCAAATTTTGGCGCATATGGATTAATTCCATTTTCTTTCAATATATCAATCTTTTTTTGCCTTATCTCAACTTCTTTGGTTAAATTTAAAGCTGGATTTTCAGGTAAATTATCTGGTAATTTCATAATCATAGTTCTCCATTGTAATTAATACAAAAATATTAACAAATTTCACTAAATTATGTCAATTAATTAAGCGCACATAAAAAAGTTTTATAC
>JBNMHL010000034.1:0-12752 GCA_050872745.1 Clostridiales bacterium
ATACCCACCAAATCGTAAAAATGGTGTGCCAGAAGGGATTCGAACCCATGACCCTCGCCTTAGAAGGGCGATGCTCTATCCAGCTGAGCTACTGGCACTCAAATAAATAAAACTATTGAAAACCAGTTTTAATTTAATACACACTTAAATTAATAAATGGTTGGAGCGGGTGATGGGAATCGGACCCACGCAGCCAGCTTGGAAGGCTGGAGCACTACCATTGTGCTACACCCGCACGTTTAACTTGCTGATTTCCAATCAACATACGCATATATTACCACGCAATTACTTAATTGTCAACAATATTTTTTCAAAAAGTTTATTTTTTTTAAATTTTTACGACAATCCCCCTAAAAACCATTATTTACCCGTGATTTTTTTCAGATTTGGTATTGTTTTTTATTGTTTCATTTGATATAATGCAAATAAATTTGAGTGTGTTTTTAGCACATTTCGAATAATTATATGATAATTGAAATTATGAAACACCTCTACCCTAATTACTACACACATATTTTATTTTGTGTTACTTGAAGTTGTCAGCAACCAGCCGAAGGGATACTTGCCAGCAACAAATGTTAATCAAAACAGTGATACCTTTATTTATCGAGGAGTTGCGTTTGGCAACTTGGGTTGTGAACAAAGTGAACAACACAACATCACATAGTTTTTACTCAATGATCTTTGCGATAAAAATAATAAGGAGGAAAAGTTATGAAAAACAAAGATATTAAAGTTATATTCACAGGCGGAACAATAGGAAGTTTTACAAATGGTGGCGAAACAAAAACTGATGAAGCATCATCATCATTACTTCTATCTTTAAGCGGAGAAAACACTGAAAGATTCTCAATTGCTAGACCTGTGTATATTTTAAGTGAAAATATGTTAAGAGCAAATCAAATCGCAATTGCTAAGAGCATTGATGAAGCTTTAAAAGAGAACAACAAAGGCATAATCGTAACCCACGGAACCGACACCCTTGCTTTTGGTGCACCTTTCTATTCAATGTTGTTTGCTAACGCCGAAAAACCAATTGTTATGGTTTCTAGCAATAAAGTTTTAAATAATCCTTTAGCAAACGGCGTTGCAAATTTCAAATCTGCTTGTAGATTTATCGAGAAAGCAAGCGATGCTGGAATTGGTGGAGTTTTTGTATCTTACAAAAACCCTAGTGAAGATTTTACTAGAATTCATATGGGTTCTAGAATTCAAGAGCCAACTTCTCAATCTGAAGAATTTTATGGATTTGGAAACACATCTTTTGCAACAGTAAGCAAAGATGGTTACATTAAATTTTTACAATCCCCATTTAAGTCAAACTCATCATATAGATTTGATTTATCTTCAAATAAAAACAATAATGGATTGCTTGTTCGCCCTCATCCAAACCTTGACTATTCATTATTCAAATCTTTACTTAAAAAACCAGCATTTGTTCTTCAATCAACTTACCACAGTGGAACAATTTGCAATGCTCAAGATGACTTAGCTAATACATCAACCTTAGAATTTGGAGATTATTGTGCACATAAAGATATTCCATTTTATCTTGCAGACATTAGGAAGCAAGAAAATGTTTATGAAAGTTCAACAGATATTGAAAAACACTCTATTACTCCACTATACAACACTCTTTCAAATGTTGCTTATTCAAAACTAGATATTGCTTATAATTTTATAAACAACCCAATTGAAAGAAAAGACTTTTTAAGTCAAAATGTTGCTGGTGAAGACTTAGAAGTTGTGTTGAAGGAATACGACAATAGTCTTGATTTAGTGTAAAAACTTTTTAATATTGTTTACATATTTATGTTGTATTGTGTATAAAAATACACAATGCAACATTTTAATTTTAAATAGTTTTTTAAAATTTAAGCGACATAATGAGGCTAAACATAAAAAACATTTAAAGAAATATATATTTAGTATTAATAATTATACAAACAAAAAATGCTTGATCTCTCAAGCATTTTTTATTAATTCATTCTATTAACACAATTATCTCTAGATTAAATACAAACCTATATTAAAACATTATTATCTGCATTTAATATGTGCTTCTCTTAATTGTTTTTCAGTTACTTCTGAAGGAGCACCCATCATAATATCTTGCGCTTTACTATTTAATGGGAATGCAATAACATCTCTAATTGCATCAATTCCACATAGGAACATTGCTACTCTATCAAAGCCAAATGCTAATCCTGCATGTGGTGGTGCCCCATAATGGAAAGCGTTATATAGTGCTGGGAATTTGCTTTCAACAACTTCATCTGAATAACCGGCCATGTTGAATGCTTTTTTCATAACTTCTGGCTCATGATTTCTAACAGCACCTGAAGCCAATTCAACCCCATTTAAAACTGCATCATATTGATATGCAACGATTGAATATGGATCATCATTTAACAACGCTTTCATTCCGCCTTGAGGCATACTAAATGGGTTGTGAGAGAATGCGATATCACCTGTTTCTTCATCTTCTTCAAAGAATGGGAAATCAACAATCCAGCAAAAAGCAAATTTTGATTTATCAATTAAATCAAGTTCAGTACCCAATTTATTTCTTAAAATATTAGTTAGTTTAGTTGCTTGGTTTTTCTTATCAGCAATAAAGAAAACAACATCATTTGGTTTTGCATCACATTCTTTTTTAATTGCTTCTAATTCTTCTTCACTAAAGAATTTAACAACTGCTCCGCTTGGAACCATATTTTCATCATATTTCATATAGCCTAAGCCTTTGCCTTCGTTATCTGTGATAAATTTAACAATTGAGTCAAACCATCTTCTTGGCTTATCACCACAAGAAGCGCAGATTGCTTTAACTGTGTTATTTTGGAACACACCAAATGTTGTGTTTTTAAATATTTCAGTCATATCATGGCAAATCAATGGATTCCTAAGATCTGGCTTATCAGAGCAATATTTATCCATTGCAACTTTATATGGAATTCTAACGAATGGTGGTTTTGTTACTTCCAAATCTGAAAATTCCGTGAAAATACTATACAACACATCTTCAATAACCTTGAAAATATCTTCTTGAGTTGCAAAAGACATTTCCATATCCATTTGATAAAACTCACCCGGACTTCTATCTGCCCTAGCATCTTCATCTCTAAAACAAGGTGCAATTTGGAAATACCTATCAAAACCTGAACACATCAACAATTGTTTAAATTGTTGTGGTGCTTGAGGAAGTGCATAAAATTTTCCTGGATTTAATCTACTAGGAACTAAGAAATCTCTTGCCCCTTCTGGTGATGATGAAGTTAATATTGGTGTTTGAACTTCAGTAAACCCAAGATCATGCATTTTATTTCTTGTGAAATGCAACAATTCACTTCTCAAAACAATTTTTCTATGGTTCTCAGGATTTCTAAGATCTAAGAAACGATACTTTAATCTTAAATCTTCTTTAACGTTTTCACTATCTGCAATTTCGAATGGAAGAACTTTTTCGCAACCACCTAAAATTCTTAAATTATCAACAACAATTTCAACTTTTCCAGAAACTAGTTTCAAGTTATAATTTTCTTCAGTTCTTCCACGAACCAAGCCACTAACTGAGATTGTGGTTTCCTTACAAACACCTTCAATTAATTTTGGATCATTAACAACTAATTGCACCAAACCATAATGATCTCTTAAATCTATAAAAGTGATACCGCCGTGGTCTCTTATTGAATGAACCCAACCAGCAACAACAACTTTTTTACCTATTTCTGACTCAACAACTTCAATAGTTGCATGGTCACGATATTCATTAACACTTATCTTGCTCACAATTTTCTCCTATAAATAAAATATACGAACATTTTGCCACTTTTTAAGTGAAATGTCAATATATTGAAATACATTTAATAAATTTTCTTTATATAGATTAAACTAAAAAACTCAACCTTTTAAGTCGAGTTTTTTAAATATTAATTTAACTTTTCTAAAATCTTGGTTCGGCAAAGTCCAGCATTTGCTTTACCTTTCGTTTGCTTCATAATTTGACCTATTAAGAAATTAACAACTTTATCATCTTTCGTTGCTTTATATTCATCAACTGCTTTTGAGTTGTTTTTAATAACTTCTTCAACAATTGCAAGCAAATCTGCCTCACTAAAATTACTAATCATATTTTTACTTTCTGCAACTTTAGTAGCATCATCATTAGTTCCCCAAAGCATAGTAAATAAATCTTTTGCATTTTGGCGACTTACAGAACCTTTTTCAAGCATTTTTAAAAGGTCTGTTAATTGCTTAGGTGAAATTTTAATCTCTTCATTTTCTTCGTTCTTAGCTTCTCTTAAAACTTCAGTCATAGTCCAGTTCGAAACAATTTTTGGATTGTTATATAATGCAACACATTCATTAAAAAATGAGCTAGTTGCCTTATCTTTTGTTAAAATCTCAGCATCGTATTTTGGCAAATTATACTTATCAATATACATTTCAAACAACTCACTTGGAAGCATTGGAAGTTCACCTTTAATTTTAGATACCGTTTCCCTATCTAAGTCGATAGTTAAAATATCTGGATCTGGGAAATATCTATAGTCGTTACTATTTTCTTTATCTCTCATACTATAGTTTTCGCCACGAGCATCATCCCATTTTAAAGTTTGTTGCTTAATAGTTCCTCCACTTTCCAAAACTGATATTTGCCTTTCAATTTCATAATTAATTGCACGTTGAATCATTTTAAAACTATTCAAATTTTTCATTTCAGTTCTTGTGCCAAGTTCGTTGCTTCCCTTTGACTTTATTGATAAATTAACATCACAACGCATTCCACCTTGTTCCATTTTACATTCAGCCACACCTGCATATATTAGGTTATTTCTGAGTTTCGTAATATACTCTAAGGCTTCATCGGCACTTGAAATGTCTGGCTCAGAAACCATTTCTATAAGCGGAACACCTGCTCTATTGTAATCAATTTGAGTGGTGTTTCCTTCATGAATCAGCTTTCCTGCATCTTCTTCTAAATGGATTCTATTCAAACGGATAAACTTTCCACTATCTAGTTTAATCCCACCACCAATGCAAATTGGCTTAACTAACTGACTTATTTGATATGCCTTTGCTAGATCTGGATAAAAATAATTCTTTCTTTCAAATATAGCAATATCGTTTATCTCACACCCCATTGCAAGGCCGGCTTTAATAGTTAACTCAACTGCTTTTCTATTAATAACTGGCAAAGCGCCTGGCAGACCAATGCAAACTGGACAACAATGAGTGTTCGGTTCACCACCAAAAGCATTTTCACAAGAGCAAAATACTTTTGAATTTGTTTTTAATTCTGCGTGAATCTCAAGACCAATAACAACATCATATTCTTTCATATTATTTTGCCCCCTTATAATTTTTTTCTATAAAATTAGCTAATTGATAAATTGTTGCTTCATCTTTATGTTTTGCAAAAATTTGCAATCCTAAAGGCATATTATGCTCACCTTTTCCGCAAGGAATTGAAAGGCAAGGAACTCCAGTTGTGTTTGCAATAATTGTGAAAATATCTTCCAAATACATACTAACTGGATCATTTACTTTTTCACCTATTTTGAAAGCTTCCCCGCAAGTTGTTGGTGTTAGCATAATATCAACCGATTTAAATACATTTTTAATTTCATCAGTAACTTTTTGTTGAACTTTTTTTGCTTTTAAATAATATGCATCGTAGTAGCCAGAACTTAAAACATAGTTTCCTAGCATAATTCTTCTTTTAACTTCTTTTCCAAAGCCATCTGTTCTGCTTTTTCTATAAATCTCATCAACATCTTTTGCTTCTTGATTCCTAACAGTATATCTAATTCCATCAAATCTACCAAGATTGCTTGAAACTTCTGCAAAAGCGATTACATAGTAAGCTGGAAGAGTGTTTGTTATATTTGGAGTTGAAACATTAACAATTTCACAACCTTGCTCATTTAACCAATTGAATAGTTTTTCATAAACTGGATAGACCTCAGTTTGCTTTAATTTATCCATAATTTCGTTTGAAAGACCTATTTTCATTCCTTTGATATCTTCATTTAATTTGCTAGCAAAATCTAAGTTATCATCTTTTAAAGATGTTTGATCGTGCTCATCAGCTCCAGCCATAACTTGCAATAGTTCTGCGTTATCCTCTACTGTTTTAGTGATTGGACCAACTTGGTCTAAACTACTTCCGTATGCAACGATTCCATATCTACTAACCCTTCCATATGTTGGCTTCATTCCAACAACTCCATTATATGAAGATGGTTGCCTAACCGATCCACCCGTATCCGTTCCCAAAGAAACCGGGCTCAATTCGCCTGCAACAGCAACAGCACTTCCACCACTTGAACCTCCTGGAACTCTATCAAAATCAAGCGCATTATGACAAATTCCAAAAGCTGAGTTTTCAGTTGAACTTCCCATTGCAAACTCATCCATATTGGTCCTGCCAATAAAAATAAAACCTTCTTTTTTTAATTTCTTAACAACAGTTGAGTCATATGGGCTCGTGTAACCCACAAGAAACTTTGAACCGCATGTTAAATGTTTTCCTTTCAAAGAAATATTATCTTTAATTAAAATTGGCACTCCGGCAAATTTACCAACCTTCTCACCATTTTTTATTTTTTCATCTATTAATTTTGCTTCATCTATAGCATCATAAAAAATTTCAAGGACTGCATTTAAATTTGCTTTGTCTTCACAATTTTTAATATAAAATCTCGTCACCTCTTCACTTGAGATTTTTTGCTCTTTTATAGCCTTAGCTAATTCAACTAAACTTAAATTTTTAAACTCCATTAAAGCCTCCAATTAATCCAACATTTTAGGAACAGCAAACGCACCCTTTTTCTTTAGTGGTGCATTCATCAAAACTTCTTCTTGAGTGAAGCCTTTAACAGCAACATCATCCCTAAGCTCACTTATGCTTGTTCTATTATCATATTTTAAATCATCATCAACTTCAACTTTTTGAATTTGTTCAACAAATGAAGTTATATTTTGCAATTCGTTTTGAATGCTTTCCATTTCAGATTGTTCAAATTCTAACGCACTTAGTTTGGCTAGATATTCAACAGTTTTTATATCTATCATAAAAGTCTCCTTAAATAAACTAAAATCATAAATGATGATAGCACAAACAAAAAAATAAAGTCAATTACAAATTAATAATTGACAAACAAATAATATAATTAAACTAACGCAAAACATACTATAAACCGCAAAAAAATACACCACATTTTGCATTTCCGGAAGTTGTTGGAAACAGTCCGAAGGGATACTTGCCAGCAACTGATGGTTATTCAAACTGTGATGCCTTGATTTATCAAAATTGTTGCGTTTAGCAACTTGAGTTGTGAACAAAGTGAACAACACAACACAACTTATAAGATATTTACTTTGATTGATTAAATTATAAAATGATTTTAATTAAACGCTACACATTAAACGCTACACAAAAAATGGCACAACTCTAATAGTTTTACCATCAATTTCCAAAATAACCGCAGTAGACCTATCAAATAATTGTTTTTTAAGTGCACCTGGATTAATTAATGCTACACCATTAATTTTTTCATAAAAATAATTGTGCGTATGCCCAAAACAAACAATATCGATGCCATTATCTTTGCAATAATTGGCTAACTTTTCATACCCATACTTAACCCCATAGTTATCCCCATGCGTTAAAAGTATATCACAACCTTCGATGGTTAATCTAATTTCATCTTTTGCATCAACAAAAAAGTCACAATTACCACGAACCGCATACACATTTGGAATGTTAAGATATAGTCCAAGATCTTTATAACCATCACCTAAATGAAAAAGATAATCAAACTTGAAATTTTTAAATATAAAATCTATCTTCTCAGAATTATCATGAGAGTCACTTACAACAATAATTTTTTTCATAATCAAAATTATATCATAACTAACTCAATTTAACAATTAAAAACAACTGCAACCAAAATTTAATAAGAACTAGCTCACCTTTACAACCACAATCTTAAATTTCGCGGATTAGTTTGTGTTTAACACTTTCGTAATTAAACATACACAATTGAATAATTATACACTAATTAAATTATGCAAACGACACACTTTTGCATTTTTATACATAACACTTCAAGCAAGGAACACAATTTTATACATGATTCAAATACAATCATTTTGTACTTATAAATCTAAACACAATTAACACACCACAATTCTTATTACAAATTAATTAGATTTTGCGTGATTCAATACATTTTTAGTAAAAAAAATTGCAAGCTTAACAATTGCCCGCAATTTTTATGATTTTTAAAATTAATAATAACCAAAACTAAAAGATTATTTTTTTAATTTTTATTTATTAAATGTTATATTTATAAATTTATATTTATTCATTCTAATGTATTATAATAAAATACAAATTATACCACCCTTGCCTTCATTTACTATTCTTCCAAGAGTTCTCCTCATCTTTTTCATTGTTTCTTGAGGCACAGCTACTAGCTTATTATGAAGCCCTTCATTAACTAAGTGATTTAAACTTGTTCCAAACATCTTAGTTTCCCAAATACTTTGCGGATTGTTTTCAAATTCACTTAATAAGTATTTTACCAAGTCTTCTGATTGTTGCTCACTTCCAACAAGAGAATTAACCTCCGTTTTTAAGTCAACTTGCATAATATGTAAACTTGGCGCACTTGCTTGCAATTTAACACCAAACTTACCACCTTGCTTTATAATTTTTGGCTCTTCTAAAGTCATTTCATCAAGTGTTGGTTGCACAACACCATAACCAGTTTCCTTCACTTGCTCAAGAGCATCTTTAAATTTATCATAATACCCCTTTGCCAAAGATAACTGCTTAATATATGAAACTAAATGATAATCACTTTTTATCTCTTCGCCACATTGCTCACTTAAAACCTTATAGAATAATGTTGATTTTGGAATTAATTCAACAACAACTTTTCCATCACCTAATTCAATAACTTTATTTGATGTTGGTTCAAAATCCTCACTATTTTTAAACAACTCACCTTCAGCTTGCACATCACCTATTTTATTTAACCCATTCAAAAAGTTTTTAATTTCTTCAATAATATTTTGAATAATCAAACTTGTGTGTGGTAACGCTTTAAGCCAGTCTGGCATTTTAACCGCAACACGTTTAATAGGAAATTCAGATAAAACTCCAGCAAACACATTGTTTAACTCATTTATATCCATTTCCTTAACATTAAGTGCCAAAGCCCTAACCCCATACTTTTCACTTATGGAATTACACAAGTTTTTTGTTTCTGGACTTGCGGGATGAGTTGAGTTAACAATAATTACGAAAGGTTTATTGCACGCCTTTAATTCAGCAACAACCCTCTCTTCTGCTTTAACATAATTTTCTCTTGGAATATCGGTTATACTTCCATCGGTTGTTACCATTAACCCAATTGTTGAATGGTTAGTTATAACCTTTTCAGTCCCTATTTCAGCCGCTTTTTCAAATGGCATTTCTTCATCACTCCATGGAGTTCTAACCATTCTAGGTTTATCATTTTCAATATGCCCAACAGCGCCATCAACTAAATACCCAACACAATCTATTAAGCGAACATTCATATTAACACCGTTTTCTAATTCAACCTTAACAGACTCATTAGGAATAAACCTTGGTTGCGTTGTCATAATCATTTTACCATCGGCACTTTGTGGCATTTCATCAATTGCTCTTTCCTTAATATTCTTTTCATTTATATTTGGTAAAACCAATAAATTTAAAATCTTACTAATTAAAGTTGATTTACCAGTTCTAACTGGGCCAACTACTCCAACATAGATATCACCACTTGTTCTTTGTGCAATATCTTTATAAATGTCATAATTACACATAATATCCTCCGTTTGTGCTATAATAGAGTTTATGCGTGGTATAATTTACTTAGAACAACATTGTAAAAATTTGCAAAGAAAAAAGCTATATAACACAAATATATAGCCTAATACTTAATATAATTCGAATAAAAATATAATAACGTTTGCATAAAATTAAATCTATCCTACTATAAATACAAACTGAAACAAATCACCCCACACTAAAAATCAACTTATTTAATAATACTCAATCACAATAAAATATTATTTACATAAATGAATAAACCTAAACTTGAATCAAAAACATTTACAACAACCCATTATTTCCACCATCATCTTGCTTTGATGATTCTATAAACTTTTGAATTTTAGCAACTTTTTTATCTGTCTTCTTCAATAGTTTATTAGCCTTTTTATCATACTTATTTGAAGTTTTAGCCTGCTTTTTATTCAACTTTTCTTCGCGTTTATCAAACTTTCTATCTAGCTTCCTTCCCTTCTTTTCAAACTTTTTACCCATCATTTCTTTTTTAGTATTATACTTTTCAATAAGTTTTTCTTGTTTTTTCGTTTCTATATTTTCAATTTTGTTTTGTTTTTTAGCTTTTAATCTTTCAACATCTTTTTTAACACCTTCTTGCAAAGATGTTATTCTTTCACTTTTCAAAAATAACTTTTTGATATTTTGCCTATGCGCAAAAACATCTAATAAAATTATTAACCACAAAAGAATAATTATCTCAGGAACTAGAAAGTTTTTTTCCCAAAACGTTTCAAAAACAGCAAATGAAAATATAAACAAAAAACTAGTTAAACTACCTATTTTAACAAACAAAAAGAATATTACACAGCACGCTAAAATACAAAGAGAAACTATTGGATTAGCAACAAAGAAAACACCAACAGAACTGGCAATCCCCTTTCCACCCTTAAATCCATAAAAAACGGGATAAATATGACCAACAACAGCCGATAGCCCAGTTATATAAATAGCAATTTTACTGTAAGGCATATTTGAAAGTCCTCCAAACACATAAAATGCAATAATTGATGGGATCGCCGACTTTAGCGCATCAAAAATTAAGGTCAACATCCCCCATAAAGCGCCTTGTGTTCGAAGCATATTCATAGTTCCAGGATTTCCAGAACCATTTTGAGTAATATCTTCTTTTTTATTATCATTTTTAGATTTTATTTTTGTTACTATTCTTGAAAAACTAAAATTTCCACATAAATAGCCAAGCAAAATAAAACCTATTATTTTATAGTACATAAACTATTTCCCCTATTCTTTTTCACCTTTACTTTTAATTATAATTTTAATTGGTGTACCAGAAAAGTCTACCGCCTTTCTTATGCAATTTTCCAAGTATCTTTCATATGAAAAATGGATTAAATTTTTATCATTAACAAAGAAAACAAAAGTTGGTGGAGCAACACTTGCTTGAGTTATATAATATATCTTACATCTCTTGCCACTTTTCATTGGTGGCTCGTTTGTTAAAACAGCCTCAGAAAGTATATTATTCAAAACACTTGTTCCGATTCTTCTATTCGTGTTTTCATAAACCTTTTCAACTGTCTCCATAATTTTATTAACACGTTGACCATTAAGAGCAGACACATACAATGGCGTGAAGTAACTCATAAACTTCAAATCTTCTGAAAGTTTTTCATTAAACTTATTGATAGTTTTGTCATCTTTTTCTATTGTATCCCATTTATTCATAACTATAATACTTGGTTTTCCCTGTTCATGAACATAGCCAGCGATTCTAACATCTTGTTCAGTTAACCCATCAGCACAATCAACAACAATTAAAACAACATCAGCTCTTCTAACCGCCTCAAACGCTCTAATAACACTATACAACTCAACGCTTTCATTCTCAATAGAGCGTTTTCTTCTTATTCCCGCCGTATCAATTAAAATATAATCTCTATTGTTATATTTAAATGGAGTGTCTATCGCATCTCTAGTTGTTCCCGCAACATTACTCACCATAACCCTATTTGAATTTGTTAACCTATTCAAAAGAGAACTTTTTCCAGCATTCGGTTTTCCAACAATTGCAATTTTAATCTTTTCCTTGTCTTCATCAGGAGAAACACGAACTTTAAACTTGCTAACAACCACATCAAGCATATCCCCAATACCCAACGATTGTTCCGCACTTATAACCATTGGCTCACCTAGACCAAGCTCATAAAACTCATAAGATTTTTCCATTTCATTATTATCAAGTTTATTTACAACTAACACCACTGACACATTGTACTTTCTTAAAAAATTAGCAGCATCGTGGTCAGCAGGTACCAAACCTTCTTTTCCATCAACTAGCATAACAACAACATCAGCAAGTTCCACAGCCAACTCTGCTTGTTTGGTTATATTAAGTTGAAAATCAGATTTATTCTTAACATCTAAACCACCCGTATCCACAAGCGAAAAAGAATAGCCACACCACTCAGCATCGCCATAAATCCTATCTCTTGTAACCCCAGGTTCATCTTTAACAATACTAATTCTTTTGCCACACAATTTATTAAACAGCGTGCTTTTCCCAACATTTGGTCTTCCAACAATTGCAACAAGTGGTTTTTCCATAACAACTCCATAAATCATATTATTCAATATATATTATACATCAAATACAAATTAAAACAAATGTTATTTAGAAAATAATAAATAAAAAAAGCATTAAATAGAACCAATTTCACATTAATGCAGAATAAAACCCCAATTTTGATATACAAAACTGGGGTTTATTTGAAAACATTTAACACCTTTATTAATCTTCTTCCATTATCTTTTTATCAATATAGTAATTAATTAAGAATGAAGTCCCTATAAATGCAACTATTCCTATAAGCATCAAAATTATTGTTAATGTTGAGTTTGG
>JBNMHL010000035.1:0-10706 GCA_050872745.1 Clostridiales bacterium
GTTAAGGTTTTGTGTGTGGCGTGGTTATGTTTTGTTCTGGATTGGTGCTCTTAAGGCAATAACTCAAACTTAATGTCAAGAACTGCCTATTAATTGATAATTATTAGCTTATATTAAATAATAGTAGGGTTTTAACTGATGCATATGAGAGAAATAGAAAGTTTTGCATAGTTTGCTGATAATAGCATATACAAAAATGTCACAAACATAAAAGTTTGTGACAATATCTTTATCTTAAAATCTGTATTTTTAATTACATCACAAATTTATCATCGCAAGATAAATCGTAATTTGCTTTTGAATGCTTATTTTCATTGTGTTTATTTAAGTTTTCACTTGCGAGTATTAATCCGCTTGGGTTTGTGATAGCATCATATATTTGAACTGTTATTTCATTTCCAAGAGAATAATTTGCATCATTTTTTGATTTGCCATTTTTTGTTTGCTTTAGAATTGTTTCGCTTTGCGGAACTTTAACTTTTAAGCAGTTAGATGGATTTAAAACTGTTAACTTGCCTTTTTCATTTTCAACAATCACGCCATCAATATTTTCACCTAAATGATCCTTAGCCCAAATTGCACTTAGCAATCCTTTATATTTTGATTCGGCCTTATCGGAAATAATTTCTATTTCGTTTAGGTTGCTTGCGTATTTTGAAAGCTCAGTTTGAGAAAAATATGGTTCGCCTGTTTCAATTAAACTCGTAATTTGGGTGTGGTCAAGCAAGTCTGCCCCTCGCCTTATTGGAGAAGTTGTGTGAGATGTTCCATTAACAACGCTTCCATAAAATTTGCATTTAAATCCAGTGTGAGTTCCATGCTCTTTAAAGTATGCATCTCGCGAATTGGTTACAAATTTTTCTCCAGTTTCTTTAAGCCTATCTTCAGGTTGAAGTATATCCGCATTTATTCCAAGCCCAACATGACCATAGTTCGAAACGCCATAACTTGCGTGAGGCATTGCTTTTAATATCATAGCAGTTACAGGTTCAGATAAATTAGTGTTCTTATGAAAGTTTATAATATTTTGCAAATCAACTGTGCTTGGGTTATCTGGTAAAAACACATCAAGTTCACTTAACTTTGCTTTTAATTCTTTAATTGAATCAAAACTCATAGGCAAGTGATTTCTATATAAATATGGAATTTTTGCTCTATCGGCAAAGTCTGCCCAAACTTCGTTGCAAGCAAGCATAAATGATTCAATAATAAATGTTGAACTTTCGGTGTGGTCGAGAACTATATCTTTAACTTTTGTTCTTGTTTCATCAAGAATGAAAGCGGGTTCTCTAGATCCAATATCAAAAGCTCCACGATTTATTCTGCGGTTTCTTAAAATGTCTGATAATTTATAAGCATCTTCTATCATTCCGCCAAACTTAACATTATCAACAATATTTTCACCTTTCCCTTCATGCATATCGGCAACTTGCTTATATGTGAATCTTTTTTTACTATTGATAATGCCCAAGCCAATTTCATAATTATCAATTTTGCCTTTTGGTGTGAAATTTATTGTTGTGTTTAAAGTGTAACGGTCAACGCCTTCGTTTAATGAACACACACCATTAGATAAAATTTCAGGAAGCATAGGGTAAACCGTTTCGCCCAAATATTTGCTATTAGCTTTTGTGATTGCTTCGTTAAATAAAGAAGTGTTTGGTTTCACATATTTTGAAACATCAGCAATTGCAACTCTTAAAGTAAATGTGCCATCGTTATGCCTTTCAACAATGAAGCCATCATCAAAGTCTTTGCTATTTGTGGGATCAATTGTGCAAAAATTGAAATTTCTGTAATCAACTCGGTCACTTGCTGTAATTTCTGTTTTGCTAACTTCATCAGCCTGCTTCAATGCACTTTCAGAAAATCCTTCATCGAATCCGTATTGAACGGCAATAGCTTTTCCTTCAACAATAGGATCGCCACTATTTCCTAAAACAAGGCTGATATTCCCATATGCAGAATCAGCACTTTCGTTTGCGATGCTCACTATACACTTTTGTTGAGCTCCACAAATTCTTCTATTGTTGTCAGTTTGAGGAATATGAATAATCCTACCAGTGTTTGATTTGAATATCAATTTTCCGTTCTTATCTTCAAAAATTTCACCAACAATTTGTTTTGAATTGTCTTTTTTTGAATAGTATGCAAAAGATGATTGCGAGTTGGTTGTGTTTTTAATATCATTTTTTGTTGTTTTCTTATTTTTTTTACTCATATTTCCCACCTTGATTTTTTTATATTCTATCTTAGGTGATGTGATTTGTCAATACCCAAATTTTTTATTCACATTGAGTTTTTAAAGTAAAACTCAAATAAATATTTAAGTATAAAAAAAGACCAGTTTAAAACTAATCTTTATCACACAATTCGTCATATTCTTTTTTAATTTTCATAAGTCCGCTTTTTAAGCTATCTTCAATTCCACATTTAACGGCGTATATTAAAACCAAAGCTTCAATTATAAATTGAATATCAAATTCTAAATCATTATCATTTTTTTGCAATTTATTATCGTAAAGTTCATGCACTTCGCCATAAACAACTTCATTTTTACCATGCATCAACTTAGTTATTTGCTCAAATTCTTGTTTATGCTCCAAGATAATGTTTGAACATAAAATCATCGCCTTTTCACGATTGTAGTTTGATTGCAACATTTGAAGTTCGCGAATTTTTTCAATGCAAGGCTGGCAACTTTTTAGGTGAGTCATAACATTTAATTTTTCATTAAAATATTGAATTTCTTCCAATTTATAATCCTTTTTTTGATGAAATACATTGTGGATTATTTAGAGAATATGTTTCTAGATTATGCATTTCACATGTTTATTTGTTTAATAAAATTGTGTATGGTCCATCAAGTGATGTGTCTAAGTGCATATGCTCACCAAAAGCACCAAGTTTAACGCACTTAACACCATTTGCTATTAATTCATCTTTTAATTTAATGTATAATTCATAGGCGTGGGTTTTATCTCCACTTTGAGAAAAATCGGGGCGGGTTCCAGTTTGTGTGTTAGCTAAAAGTGTGAAATTGCTAACAAGTAAAATATCTCCATTAATATCCAAAATACTTTTGTTTATTTTGCCAGATTCATCATTGAATATTCTCAAGGTTGCAATTTTTTTCGCAAGATATTTAACATTTTCAATTGTGTCGTTTTTGTGAACGCCAACTAAAACGAGTAGTCCAAATCCAACTTCGTTTATAAGTTTATCATCAACAGTTAATTTGCAATGATTTACTCTTGATAACACTAGGTTCATTAATCGTTTAACCTCGTTAAAGTTCTTGCCATTTTTTCATCGCGGATTTTTTCAATCTCTTCATAACCGAAAATCTCGCGCATTTGCTCTGCCATATTCAAAACATCAGCAATCTCTTCTTTAATGTTATAAATTTGCTCTGGTGTTAACCCAACATCTTTTTTTCTAAAATACTTACACAAAGCTTTTGTTAACTCGCTCATTTCTTCAATGCACATATTAATTTGAGCATCTTGCCCCCAGGTTTTCAAAAATAGTTTGTAGTTCTTAACTCTTTCTTCTTGTGTCATAATTTTCTCCGCGATTTGTGTTTTTGACAATATATCACAGTAGGATTATTTAGTCAAATAAATATTTATTCGTTTGCAAATTGTATTTAAATATTATATATTATATGTGTGGTAAATATTATTAAACGAAAGACAAATAATATCATTGAAGGAAACAATATGAAAAAAATAAGAAACATATTTATGGTTTTAATTTGCGTTTTTATGTGTGGCATATTTTTTATATCATGCAAAAAGACTGAGCCTATAATAAATATAAATGATTTAAATAATGATGGAATTGAAGAGAGTTGGGAAGTGCCATTTGATAAGATGGAAGACTCAAAGATGGTCACCGATTTGGGCGAAAACATAACCGCAGAAATTGATGGTAAGACTTTTCAAGTTGTGAATATTGAAACAGTTGAAGATTTTAACACTTCAATTTTCCCTCAAGCAGAAACAAATAAAATCTATGTGTTAAGAAAAGACATTGATTTTAATGGTGGAAACATCTCAGTAAAAGATTTATCAAATTCATATTTTTATGGAAATAATAAAACAATTTCGAATTTTAAACTTTCATCAAATAGCAGTGCCACAAAATATGGCATCTTAGAAAACGCTTTAGCCATTTATGATTTGAACATATTTATTGGCGTGGCAGATATTAATATATATAGAAGCGATAATGAAATATTTGTTTCGCCACTTATTAATTGTGGCTTGATTTCCAATGTGAGCGTTAAAGGATACATACACATATTAAAAAATTGCGTAACTGAGGCATATGGAAACGATAAGAACCTATCACTTTTATCAACAACTTTGGAAGAGAAAACTGATATTCAAATTGAAAACTCAAAAGTTGATGGTTATATTGCGGTAACTGAAATAGCAAGCGATAGAAACACTCTAGCCAACGCTAAATACCAAACAAAAGATAAATTTATAATTGGCGGGTTGTGTTCTTCAATAAGTGGCGGCGTTATCAAAAACTCACATGCAAAATTTAAAAATGTTTTAATAACAAAATCTAGCATTGAAGCGGGTGCAATTTGTGGGCTAGTTGAAAATGACAGTTTTATTGAAAATAATACTTTCGACTATGTTTATAAAAAGCAAAGTTTTAAAACAAAAGAGAAACCCGTTACTTATGATATAGTTGGTGGCGTTGTTGGGGAGGCTATAAACTCTGAAATCAAAAACGCAAGCGGAAGATTTATTTGCAATATAGATGATAGAAACATTGAAATTGATGTGCAAAATGCAGTAACCGCAAGTGGGGATAGTCAAACCAAAGATATAGATTCAGCAACAAACGTTGCCGTTGGTGGAGCAATTGGGAATTCAAAAAATTCAATAGTTTCATACTCGAATATTAAAGGAAATATAAGTGTTAAAAACTTAGAGTCTGCAGTTATTGGTGGTTTGATTGGTGCTGAGAAATCAACAATATTAAGAAAAGCAATAACACAAGTTGATGTTTCAATTTCAAATACAAAAACACTTTATGCATCAAATATGATTGCAAATGCATATCTTGGTTTGGTTGAGGGTTGCGTTGCGAAAAACAATGTTAATATTGATAGAACTTATGATGTTGGTGTTAAATCTGGTGGAAGTTTAGAATTGAGCGATAGCACCGAAAAAAATTACAAAAGAATTAATATTGGTTTAGTGGTATTTCAATCATCATTTTTTAATAACCTATATAACGAAATATTAGTTAATAGTAATTCAACATCTTATATTGATTTAAAAAACTTTGGAGATGACACTAAAAACACAATCGAGAGCGTGTCACAAGGTTTTGATAAGCTTGAAACCAACACAATTTTAACTCCATCACTAAACAAAACATTTTCTGAAAGTGTTTTTAATATTTCAGTTAAAGTTAATGATGAAAGTTTATATGGTAAAGAGGAAGAATTATCAAGCAAATTGGCAAATTTTCTTGTTAACGATGGTCAAATAAACTTTGGTGGTTTGCTTTATGCGTATAACTCAATTGGATTAAAAACGCGCTCTCAAGTGTTTAAAAATAATTATTATAGATCGTTGACCATTAATATAAATGAAGCAAACGAGCAGTCTTTAGGAAAACCATGGGTAAATTATGTTGCTGGAAGCAAATTTGTTGTTGTGGCAACAAGTAAGGAAACGGCAAGTGAAAAAGAGTTGAAAAATTTTATAACAAATGATTTTTTTGAAACCATTGATAATGTTGTTGTAAACGAATCAGAAAATGGTTTGATTTACGATAAAATATCATTTAAAAACATAGCAGGCTCCGTGTTTAAAGATTATGGAGATAGCAGAAAAAGAATAAAAATATCAAATATTGATTTTGATTCATTCGTTCAAAAAAATAGCTTAGGGCTATTTGAAATAAATAAAAATAGTGAACAGGCAAACTTCGTTAATAATGGAATAACCTACCTTTATGAAATCAATGGCAAAGCTTCAGATGTGTTTTATGGAGTCTATAAATTTAATAAAACGCAAGTAGATTTAGATAGTTTAGCAAAGCAACTAACAAAGAATTTAGTTTTATGCAAGATTAAGGAAGGTAATGTGGTTAAGAATGTTTATGCTTACAACAAAAATAGCTTTAATCAAAATGCAAGTGAAGAGCATAAAAATAACAAAGATGCAAATGAACTTGCTTGCTATAACGACTTGGGTGATGCAATAAATTTATATATACTAAATTATTTATGTTCGTTTATTGGTGCACCAAGTTCTGGAACTGATGTTACTATAAAATATGTTGAAATAGTGGCGGTTGGCGATAGAACGATTTTTGATGTTTACTATCCTGAAGCAAATGGAAAAACAAGAGTTGATAGAATTGAAATAAATAGGTTGCAACCAATAGTTGATAATCCAAGAGCGTTGTATGTTATAAGCACAATTATAAATTTCGATCCTTTGAATGCGTAAATTGAATGGATAGCTAATGGGCTATATTTATATGTGGTGTGGTGGGGCGGTTTTCAAGTTTCAACGATGTTGAAACTTTCGAATTGCTTAAAGCAATTCGCGGTTTGGCTTGCCAAACGAAAACCGCCCAAATCCGCTAACCTTATAATTCAAACTGAGGTTAAAAATTAATGGTGATTGTAAGGAATGAATATTTGAGTTAAAAATAATTATATTAAAATTAGTCAAGTTTATATATAACAAAAAAAAATAACGCATAATATATGCGTTATTTTTTAGTGGGGGGAAACAAAAAAGGGTGCAAAAAACGCACTCTTATTTAATCTTTAATTGTTCCGCTTGTTTCGCCAGATCCAGCCGATTCTTCAATTTTTGAGTTTGGCAAAGAGTTATTGTAATTAATTTGTGTATCCACACAAAAAAATATAATTGAAAATAAAAATGTGAATGCAATGAATATATTTAATAATTTAGTTGCCATAATTATCTCCTTTAAATAAATCAATCTAATATCACGGAAGATTATACGCTATAACAAATATTTTGTCAATATCAAATTTTATTTTTTTCTAACTATTTAACTTGCTTGACTAGTTTTTGCATAAATTATATGATTATTAATGTTGAAAAAAGTTAATGTTATATTGCTCAAAAATTGTGGTGTTATGAATTTTGATAGTTTGATAGATAATATATTTATTAATATTTGAAATGGGGGAAAATTAATGAAAAAGCGTAGTGCTATAAAAGAAGATTATAAATGGAATTTGAAGGATATTTTTCAAAGTGATGAAGAGGTTTTTAAAGAAATTAAAAATCTAGAAAAATCAGTTGAAAAAATTAAAACATATAAAGGTAGATTAAGCGATCCAAAAATGTGCCTAGACTTATTTAAGCTTGATGATGATATAAGCGTTAAATTCGCTAATATATATACTTATGTTATGCTAAAACATGTGGAAGACATTTCCAACCAAAAATATGTGGAAATGCAGGTTGTTGTTAGTAATTTTGCACAAAAAATATCGGAAAATAGCGTTTTTATTGAGCCAGAATTAAATTCATTGAGTGCAGAATATATAGAGAGTTTGATAAACGATAAAAGATTTAAAAACTATGCCTTATCACTAAAAGAACTTTTGAGAAACAAGCCACATATCTTAAGCGAAATTGAGGAAAAAATTCTAACAAAGTCGGAAAAGTTTGCAGGAGATTTTTCTGATATTTTTGATAACATTGATAATGTGGATTTAAAATTCGAAGATGCATATGATTCAAATGGAAAAAAATACGAACTAAATAACGCAACTTTTGGTAAACTTAGAGAAAGTAAAGATAGGGTTTTAAGAGAAAGTGCTTATAAAAACTTGATGAAGGGATTTATATCACTTTCAAACACTATTGCCACAAATTATATCGGAAGTGTTAAAAGTGACTGGTTTTATACCGATGTGCATGGGCATAAATCAACATTAGATGCGAGTTTGTTTGGGCTTAATGTGGATAGAGCTGTGTATAACACATTAATAGAAAAAGTTAACGAAACATTGCCTTTGGTTCATAAATATTATGCCCTAAGAAAGAAAATATTAAATTTGAACACACTTTATGCCTATGATTTAAGCGTTCCACTAACAAAGTATGCACCAAAAATGAGTTTTCCAGTTGCGGTTGACCATGTGAAAAAAGCACTTTCTGTTATGGGCGAGGAGTATATTTCATTAATCGAAAAAAGCTTACTTGAAAGATGGGTTGATATTTACCCTAACTTAAATAAAGAAAGTGGTGCGTTTAGTTGTGGTTCTGCATACTCGGTTCACCCATATGTTAAGCTAAATCATATGGATAATATTGATGGAGCGTTCACGTTTGCTCATGAAATTGGTCATGCAATTCATTCATATTATAGCAATACGAATAATCCATATACCCTTTGCCATTACCCAATATTCCTAGCGGAAATTGCAAGCACAACAAACGAAGTTTTCTTGCTTAAATACTTTTATAAAAACGCGAAAACAAAACAAGAAAAATTACACTTCCTTGATGAATATATAAGAATGTTTACCAGTACAATTTTTAGGCAAACGCAATTTAGTGAATTTGAAGAATATGCTCATAAATTAGTTGAAACAGACCAACCAATAAGTAGAGATATCTTGAAAAATTACTATAAGAAGCTTAATTTAAAGTATGAGGGAAAAGTTGTTAAGCACTTGAATGAATCAGATTATGTGTGGTTAAGAATTCCGCACTTCTATTCAAGTTTTTATGTGTATAAATATGCCACTGGGCTAACTAGTGCTGTGTGCATAGCTAGTAACATATTAAATAATGTTCCAAATGCCAAAGAAAATTACTTTGAATTTTTAAAAAGTGGTGGAAATGATTATGCGTTAAATATATTGAAAAGAGCAGGTGTGGACCTAACAACATCAAAGCCATATGAAGTTGCATTTAGTGAATTAAAATGGGCAATTAACGAAATGAAAAAGTTGGTAGATTAAAATAACAAACGAAAAGGTGAATATATGAATAAACTAATATCTATTGAAGGAACTGATTGTGCAGGTAAAAGCACTCAATTAAACCTATTAATAAAAAGGCTAAAAGAAGCCAATATTTTAATTGAATCGTTTAAATTTCCTAACTATGATAGCCCAACAGGTGAAATCGTTGGTGAGTACTATTTGGGAAGAAATGGCAAGGGTTGCTTTAAAGAAGGTGCTAGCAAGGTGGATTCTAAAGTTTCAGCTTTGTATTTTGCGGCGGATAGAAAATATAATATTCCAATTGTTGAAAAGATGCTTGAAAAAACTAATGTTATTTTAGATAGATACGTTGATAGCAATATTGCATATAGCGGTGCAAAAATAGATGATAAAGAAGAAAGGTATAAGATATATCAATTTTTAATTGATTTAGAGTATGGTTTGCTTGAATTGCCAAAGCCAGAGATTAAAATATTACTTTATATGCCAAGTGAGTTTGCAAAAATATTAAAAGCTGGCAGAGAAGAAAAGCCAGATGAATTGGAAAAAGATGAAAAATATATGAAAAATGTTGAAAATGCTTATCTTGAAGTTGCAAAATTGCTTGATTATAAAGTTATAAATTGCGTTAAAGATCAAAAAATCAGATCAATTGAAGATATAAACGATGAATTATTCAACTATGTTTTATCGAAAATTAATTAAAAAATGTAAAAAATCAAAAAAATTATATAAAATAAGTTTACAATGTGAACTATTATTCATATAATATGTGCGTTTATTAAAACTCAATCGCTAACTTGAAGTTGTTTTCTTCTTCACGGTTTAGCAAAATTTAAGAGAAAAGGTTGATTATTATGGAAGAAAAGAAACCCGTTTATATTAAATGTCCAAGATGTGAACTAAACTATATCAAACAAGAAGATAAATTTTGTGATGTTTGCAAAAAGGAAATGAAGGCTGGCTCAGTTGATGATTTTGACTATGATTATCTTGATGAAGAAGAACTAGAACTATGCCCAATTTGCAAAACAAACTATTTGCAAGATGGTGAAACAATTTGCTCAATGTGTTTGGAAGAAAACTCAACATCATCAAAGGATGAAGATGTTGATTGGAGAACATTTGTTGATAAAGCCGATGAAGATGAAGATCTTGATCTTCTTCCAGTTGAACCAGATGATGAAATCGATGAAGAGCTTGACTCGAAATTTGCTGAAGATTTGGAAGGCGAATTTGATGATGAAGATGAAGAAGATAGCGAAGAAGAGTTTAACGATGTTGATGACTTTGATGACACTATTTTAGATGATTCAGACCTAGATGAAGATGATGATGAAGACGAAGAAGATGATGAAGATAGTGATGATGAAGATGATTATGAAGATGAAGATGACTTCGATTCAACTCCAAAAAAGAGAAAATAATTTGGGCTAATGGATTTGTTTGAAAAGTTAAAAAAAATAAAAATATAAGGAAGAAATTAGCGTTTCTTCCTTTTTTGTTGTATCTTTTAAAAATCATATTTGTGCTCAATTATCATGTTTGGAGTGTTGTGTTGCTTTAGACTGCGGTTGCTTGCAATAGTTTTTGATAATATTTGTGTTAAAAGTTGCAAAAGGTTTGCAATTTTTATGATTTGTCACTATTTTTTATATAAAGTTATATTAATTTCAAGCTCTTGCATTTTTTTGCTATATATGATATAATATAAATAGTATAGAAA
>JBNMHL010000036.1:0-10618 GCA_050872745.1 Clostridiales bacterium
ATATTAAAATTAATGATAAATATTGAAATAAATTATTAGATTTTAAATACATTTAATCATATTAATTAAACAAAAACCATTAGGTGTTATGCAATAATTTAATAGTTTATGACAATATCATATAAAATACTGACAAAAAGGATTTAATTATGGAAGATGAAAAAATATTAGGAGAACAACCTATCGATAGTGTTACGGCTAACTTTGCAGAGGCAAATGGTGAAAATGGTAGCATCAACACATCACAAGGCTCTCCTTCACAAAAATTTAAAAGCGTTGAAAGTTTACAAAAGGCTTATGATGATTTAGAGAAAGAATTCACTCGTAAATCTCAAAAGTTAAGTGAATTAATGAAGTCTATTGAAAGCGACAATGTTGAGAAGTCAACACCGCAATATTCAAAAGAATCATGGCGCGAAAATATTAAAGAGTTTTTAAGTAAAAATGAAAAAGCTCGAAGTTTTGCTAGTGAAATTTCAGAAGTTTTGTTTCAAGATAAGGACTTGGCTTGCTTGCCAAATTCCCTTGAACTTGCTTATGCGAAAGTGCTAGCAAATAAATATAAAAGCAACGATGAATTAATTGAAAGTGAAAACTTTCTTAACGATTATGTTTATAATAACGAAAAAATAGTTGGAAATATAATAAATAAATATTTAAGTAATGTTAACACAAATAAAGTTCCGCCAATTGTTTTAAATGTTAAAGGCTCGAGTGTTGGTTTTGTTGCTCCAACATCTCCAAATAGTTTATCAGATGCTAAAACAATTGTGGAAAAATTGTTTAACTCAAAGGGAGAATTATGATAACTTTAGAAACTGCTGAAAGCGCATTAAAAGATGTTTACTTAGGTGTTATAAACAACACTTTAAACTTTAGAAGCAATCCGCTTCTTGCTAAAATAAAGCAAACCACAAACGATGTGTGGGGGAAAGAAATTGTTAAACTTGCACCATATGGTGTGAATGGTGGCATTGGCGTTGGAACCGAAACTGGTAACTTGCCAGATGCTTCTGGAAACAACTATGTTCAATTAAGATCTACTTTAAAAAACTTGTATGGTTCAATTGAAATCTCTGATAAAGCAATTAGAGCAAGCCAAAATAGTGCTGGTGCATTTGTTAATCTGCTTAATGCTGAAATGGAAGGTTTGATTACTTCTAGTATGTTTAATTTGAGCAGAATGTTATATGGTGATGGAACTGGTAAAATTTGTTATGCAACCAGTGCATCTGGAAAAGTGATAACTTGTAGTTCAGTTAAGCATTTAATGGAAGGAATGATTGTTGAGTTCCTAACAACTGCAGGAACAGGCGTTGTTGCAAACTCTCGCAGAAAAATTGTTTCCATTGATAGAGATTTAAATAAAATTACGCTTGATGCAACATTACCAACAGGAGTGTCTTATCCAAGTGCAATTTGTGTTCAAAACTCATTTAATAACGAACTAACAGGTCTTAATAGTATTATTTCAAGTTCAGCTAAGATTTATGGGCTTACTAGAAGTGACTATGGTTGGTTAAATCCTTGCATTAAGGAATTGAATGGTGCAATTTCAGATATGCATATTCAATCAATGTTAGATAAGCTTGAAGAAAGAACTGGTAATCCTATAGACTTTATTGTTTGCTCATCTGATGTTAAGCGTTATTATCAAAACTACCTAAGCACATTCAGAAGAAATATTGATTATATGGATTTGCAAGGTGGTTATAAAGCGATGAGTTATGCTGGAATTCCAGTTGTTACTGAAAGATTTACAAACGATCAAGAAATGTATTTCTTAAACACAAAAGATTTCACACTTCATCAATTATGCGATTGGCAATGGTTAGAAGGTGAAGATGGAAGAATTATAAAACAAAAACAAGGCTTCCCAATTTACTATGCAACTTTAGTTAAATATGCTGATTTAATGTGTGATAGACCTCATGGACAAGGTAAAATGAAGAAAATTTTAGAGGAAGATCCAGCTCCAGTGACTCCAGATGCTGGAAATGATGGTGAATAATAATTAATTTAAGAGAGTGGCATTAAGCCATTCTCTTAAATCATTTTTTAAATGGAAGTATAAATATGTTAATAAAAATAAATAATGATTTATTTAATATATCAGCCAGAATAAAAAATATTGATTCTGGGTATGAAATTTATTTTAATACTAAAAATAAAAAATTCGAAGTTCATAATAAGAACCAGAAAAAAGATAAATATTCATCAACACTGCCTTTTGATAAATTAGACAATAGGGCTGTTAATTATCTAAATGAAACTCACATTAGAAATGTAACTAAAGTTATAGAGAATATTGAAAAAAATAATAAAAAAATTGAACATGAAGAAAAAGAAAAAGTTAATGATATGAGCACCTATAAGTTAAATGAAATTTATAAGTACTCAAATATGAATACTAAAACCTTAAAAGTTGATTTTAAAAACATTTGGTTTTAAAAGGAGGGTTTTATGTTGGTTAAAGATATAATAAAGCTTGTGGCAACAATACTACAAGATGGCGAATTGGTTAAATATTTAAATAGTTTAGATGATGAACAATCTAGTAATGAAAACAGCGATGCAAATGTTGAACCTCAAACCTTAGATGGAACTCAAGATCAAACAAATGATGCTGATACTTCTCAAACTGATACAGATGTGTCTACTGGTGGAGACGAAACCACAGTTGATAAAATTACATATGATGAAGATGAATTTAATTTACTTTTGGCATGTGTGAATTTGGTAAATAACACGATAGCGACCGATTATATAAAACTTACAGATGTTGTTAGTGTAAGTAACGATGCCGATAAAATTTTATTTAGTGATTTAACTAATAAGAACATATTAGATATTGTGTCGGTTAAAGATAAATATGGAAGTTCGTTAAAATTTAGTGTTGAGGCGGATGGATTAATTGTTCCTCATGGAGATCTAAAAATTAAGTTTGCGTATTTTCCAAGTATTGTTGGAATTAAGGATAAGATTGATTGCTACGCAACTCACATGACAGAGAGAGTTTTTGCTTATGGAGTTTTAAGTGAGTATTTTTACATTAAAGGTAATTTCAATGATGCTAGTATGTGGGATGTTAGATTTAAACAAGCGTTGTTAAGTATAACAGCGAAGCTTGGAGAAATTAAGATGCCTAAAAGGTTGTGGGTGTGATGTTTTACAACAATTACTTAAAAACTAAAAATGTTCAGTATAAAAAGATTAACTATGCTTCATTTCGAAATGGAATAAATGCAAATTATGATGAAAGATTGTTACCAATAAGATATAGTAAAAACACATATAACTATAGTTATGCGAATGGTGCGCTAACAAATGGTCTAGGAATTCAAAGTGTTAGATTTTGCTATGATGCCACTGATAAATCAAAAACACACACATTGAATTTTCCAACAAATTTAGATGTTTTAGGAGCTTGGATTTACACAAGATATAATAAAAATATGAAGCAATATGAAGATTGGTGCATTTATTATTGTTCTGATTGTTATATGTATGTTGGGTTTATGTATATTAATGCACCAAACACTAAAAAGATATCGGGTTTGTACTTTAAGTCAACGCCTAATGTCATAAACTATAACCTTAATGGCAATGATGTGCTGTTGATTGGCACAAAAGAAGAAGGATTATACGTTTACGACTCTAGAATTTCACCATATAAGGTTGAAAATGCACCTAATATTTTAAGTATGTGTGTTCACTATGAAAGATTGTTTGTAACGGTTGATGGAGATAAAAGAAGCTTATATTTTAGTGATGACTTAGATCCAACAAATTGGGACTACACGTTAAATGCAGGTGGTTTTATTCAAATGATTGATGACCGTGGTGCATTAAATAAGGTAGTTAGTTTTAATGATTATTTGTATGTTTTTAGAGAGTTTGGAATTGCACGAGTTTCTGCATATGCCAAACAAGAAGATTTTTATGTTACTCAATTATTCACAAGCAGTGGCAGGATTTATAAAAATTCGATAAGTGTTTGTGGGGATTGTGTGATGTTTTTGGCAAGTGATGGACTTTACTCTTTTAATGGTTCAAGCACATCTAAAATAGGGCTCAATATTGATAAGATGTTTGAAGGGCAAAATAACGATAATTGCGTTTCTGCATTTTATAATGGATCTTACTATTTGGCTTGCAAACTTAATTTTAATGATAACGAAAAAATAGGTTGTGAGGAAGGTTCTTATTCAAACAATGCTTTGATTGAATTAAATTTGTCGAGTGGTGAATTAAATATAATGCGCGGTGTTGATATAAAAAATATTCAAGCATTCAATAATTTGTTAGAAAATAAACTTGTTGTATGTTATAAAAATGGTGATAGGGTTAAGATTGGTGAGATAGTTAAAAATGGAAAGGTTGAAGATGCACCATTGAAAAAAGTGTGGAAGTCTCCTTTAACAGATTTCAACTATTCAAATCAAGAAAAAATAATCACAGAGCTAAGTGTTGTGAATAAAAGTGATATTACTGTTGTTATAAATTATGATGGAAAAAGTAAAAAATATTTGCTAAAAGGTAAAGATAGTATAAACACTATCAAACCAAACTTAAAAGCTTACGAGTTCAGTATTGACTTTGTTTGCGAAAATGATAATTGCTATATTAGTAATCCTCAAGTTGTTGTGGGGTATTTATGATAATCAAACAAGAAACTCTAGCTGAAAAAGCATATAATAATGTTGAGGAAATAAAAAAAGAAATTAACCTTTCAGATAAACAAAGCGTGGTTGATAACTTTTATGAAGATAATTATTATGGAGATTTTAGTGAAAGTGTTATTAAAGAATATAACTTTAAAGCTATCGATAATTCAGTTCTAACATTGAATCTCAAAAGTGATTCAAATCTAAGTGGGGCGAGCGTTAAAGTGGTTTTAAATGAGAAAATAATATGTTCAAAAAATTGGAGTTTGAGTGAATTCAATTTAAGTTGCTTTGGGATATTAAATGAAAGTAATAATTTGAAAATATATATTGATATGCAAACAAGTATTGTTGGGAATTTAACTATTTGTTTGCGAGGGCATATTAAATTAATTAATGAAATATTACCATTTATAACCTATAACTCTGCTGGTAGCGTATATGTTATGCAAAGTTCAAAAAACGGCTTAAGTTTGCAAAAATTTGCAAATTTAACATCGTTTATTTCAAATCAGAGTTTTGTTAATTCGAAAAAGTTTGATTGCGTGTTAGATTCGAAAATTATAACTATAAATAATTTAGAAAAACATATTGTTTTGAATAAAAATGAAGAAGGGAAATTAAGTGTTTGTTTGGAAGATGATAGTTATGCTGAGCATATAGTTTTTGCAAATGAATTTAAAGATGCGTGTTTAATATCAATTAATAGTAGCAACTACGATTATTTAATTGCAGTTTTGTTATCAAATAAGGTTCAAATCATTTATATGAAAAATTTAAACGAGGTTGATAAAATTGAGGACCTATCTAATATTAGTTTTAAAAATATTGTTGCATTAGGATCTGCCGATGTGTGTGGTGCAACATCTGATATTTGCTTGTGGTTTAAAGATTCTAGCAACAACATATATCTTTCATTAAACACATTGAGTAGTAGTTTCACATCATTTTCATTTAATTCGGATTTATTTCAAATAGATAAGGGAGAAAGCATTAATTGCTATTATATTGATAATAAGATTAAACTTAAAATTAAAAAAGACTGTAATTTTGTGAATAGTTATGTTGTTGATATCATAACTAATGGTGGAAAAAAGTATTTAAAGAAAAGTAGTGTTTCAAAGCACAAAAATCTTGA
Source organism: Clostridiales bacterium (assembly GCA_050872745.1). Classification (GTDB taxonomy): domain Bacteria; phylum Bacillota; class Clostridia; order Christensenellales; family UBA1242; genus UBA11490. The sequence goes on from JBNMHL010000036.1 coordinate 5,806, forward strand.
TATGGCTTATATTGTTAGTGCAAGTGAAATATGGCTTAAAAACGGGCGATTTTATATAGATGAATAGTATTAAAATTTTACACGATAAAATAAATAAATATAATTTATTTTTAAATTTAATAGGAGGGAAAATGTCGCAATATTCAATTGATGATGAAACCACCAAGAAAGTTATAAAACTTTCAAATGATAATAAAAATAAAAAGAATTTTGAAGATGTTTTAAATAATGTTGAAGCATTTCAAAACAAATTTACAACCGATAATGACTCTAAATTTGAGCCTAATAAGGTTGAATTTCAAAGAATGAAAGATATTGAAATTGATAGTGAAAAAATAAAGAAAGAAGCTGAAAGTTCATTAAAGGATTATAAGGAAACATCAATTAATAAAATTAATGATGATGCTGAAAATAAAAAGAACGAATTGGTCGAAAATAAAAAAACATTAAATGATAATTATGAAAATGCAGTTAAAAATGCAGATGATTATTATGATAAAGTGAAACAAAATGCAAGTGATGATGCTATAAAAAGAGGATTATCAAGGAGTAGTATTGTTATTAATAAGTTAGATGCATTCAATCAAAGTCAAATTGAAAATTATAATAAACTAAACGATGAGTTAACATCAAATTTAAACCAAATTAATTTTGAACTTTCATCATTAGAAAGCCAAAAACAATCAGCACTAAAAGAGTTCGATATTAAATATGCTTATGAACTAAATGAAAAGATTTCAAAACTAACAAAAGATCTTAATGAACAACAGGACAAGGTTTTGAAATATAATAATGAGATAGCAAAAGCTGAAGCTGATTATGAAATAAAGTATGCAAACTTGGAAAAAGACTATAATGAATCAGCAAATAAAAAAGAAAAAGATTTACTTGAGTTGAATATGAAATATGGGGTAAATGTTGTTAATAAATATATTCAAGATAAGTCGCTTAAAATGGTCAAAAACTATTTAAGTTCTTTAAGTGATGGAGATGCCAAATCAATTTTAGATAGTAATTCTAAAAAATTAAAAAGTTTACTAGGTGATTCGGCTTTTGCTAATCTATTAACAAGCTATTCGGCGTAAAGTATATGTGGGAAGATGTGTTAAATTTAGCTATAGGTAACGGACTTTGGGCTGTTTTATTCGTGATTCTTTTGTGCTACGTGTTGAAAGATAGTAGGGCAAGAGAAAAGAAATATCAAGAACTAATTGATGCTTTAAGTGAATCTTTGAATATCGTTAAGGAAGTTCAAGATGATGTTCGTGATATTAAAATTGAATTAAATTCTAAAAGAAGATCAAAGGTTAAAACAGATGAAAAGGTTTAAAAAATATAGTTTTTGGGTGGCTTTTAGTGGAGCAATTATAATTTTAGTTGACTGCGTGTGTAAGGCTTTTGGGTACCAATTTGATAGTGCTGTGATTGAGAGTATTATTATGTCAATTTGCGGGGTATTGGTTGTGTTGGGAATTGTTGTTAAAGATGATGACTCAAACAACACAAAGATAATGTCTTCGAAAAAAAATAAAGAAGAAGATAATAAAACCGATACGAAGGAAGAGGGCGCTAAAGAAATAAGTGATGAAAGCGTTGATAAAATCAATGATATTGAAACCACAACTAAGTCAGATAAAAATAATGAAATTAATGAATAGATTTTAATATTTTCTTTGAAAAATCACCAAGGCAACTTGGTGATTTTTTAGTGTGGAAGCTCATAATTATTCACTTTATTAATTGTGTTTCAGTTAATATTGGTTAATTTGCAATAAATGTTTGATTTAATAAAAAAACAATTTTCACTCAAAACCTAACACAAACGTGACTTTTTTAATTGATAATTTGATTATTATTTAGTAAAATACATTTAGATGTTAAAACGATACGTAATAAGGAAATATTTATGTTATATAAAAATTCGTTTAAATTAATATTTTCAAATTTTTCATTAGTGTGGAAAATTTTGTTATATTTAATAATTGCAAATGCTTGTGTGTTTGGATTGGGGTATTTGGTTTCTATTCCAATTTTTAATTTACTAGCTAGCAATGGTTGGTTTGATTCGATTAAAAGCACATATTCAAGTTTTATTAATGCAATTGACTTTAAAACTTTAATTATGAATATTTCCGAAATTATGAAGAATTTTACTAGTATAATTTCATCAAATTTTTCATCTATTTGGTTGAGTGTGCTTGCTTTAATTTTGATTTCTGTGTTTTTGGGTTGCTTTATTAGAGGTTTTTATTTATTACCGACTTGCAATGTTGTGTATTATTATATGACATCAACTTCAAAACAATCATTTTTTGAAAGCCTTTTAACAACTTTCAAAAAGAATGTTAAATATTCTCTCGTTTATTTAATTACAATTCTTCCAATCAGAATTTTGGCGATTTTTATTATTTCGCAATTAATTATTTGGTTCTGTTCGCTTGGTGGGGTATTTGTGATTCTACTTCCATTTATCGTGTGCTTAATTTATGTTCTATTTTCATCAATTCGAATTACATTCTTCTGTGGGTGGATTCCTTCATTAATTACTTTGGATTCTAGCACTTTCAGGGGAATTGCTGATGGCTTTAAAACTGCTAAAAGAAGATTGTTTAAAGTGTTGAGTAACACAATTGGTTTAACGATATCAATTTTATTTATTAATGTTTTTGCTTTGATTTGCACATTTGGAGTTGGGTTGATTATAACAATTCCACTTTCATGTGTTTGGTTTGCAACTTTTGATATGGTTTCATTCTTCACCGCGTATGGTATGAAATTTTATATTGATCCATATAACTTTATGTCACCTAAAAAAAGAGAGTTAACTGAGAAAGTTAGTTCTCTAAAGTATTTGGTGTGAAAAAGGGAAGGGAGCAGTGCGTTGCACTTATGCTTGGGTGATTCACCCAAGCATTTTTTGCATTCGCAAAATCGCCCTTCCTAGTTGGTGTGAATTGCGAATAAAATTAGAATAAAATGCAATAAATGTGATAATAATCAGATAATAAAATTTATTATTGTAATAAGTAAATAAAACTATTGCATTTTTAAAATAAATGTGTTATATTATTGATACTGAAATAAAATTGAATAAGAATTTCAAATAGATTATATTTTAAAGCACGAATTTATTGATTTATTGTTGGAGTAAAAAATCATATTTGAAATAATGGTTTGCAAAGTTGATAAATTCAACTATTAATATTTGCCGTTATTTTATTTGTGCAGTTAATTAAATAAAGTTGAATATAAATAATTTAATTAGAATTGTCTATTTATAAAAACTCATTGAGTTTTAAACTCAAAAGATTATTTTTTGATTGTAAGTAAATAAATATAAAGGAGAAAAATTATGAAAAACATTCATCAAAATGTGAAGGTCTCTTTTTTGGGTGGCGTTGGAGAAGTTGGAAAGAATATGATGGTTTTAGAGTGTGGTGATGATATGATTATTATCGATGCCGGAATATCTTTTCCATCAGATGATATGCCAGGAATCGATTTAGTTATTCCAGATTTCACATATATTGAAAAAAACAAAAACAAAATTAAGGCTGTGTTTTTAACTCATGGACATGAGGACCACATTGGTGCAATTCCTTATCTTTTGCAAGATATAAAAGTTCCTGTATATGGAAGTAGATTAACTTGTGCGTTGGTTGAAAATAAATTCAGAGAACATAGAAATGTTAAATGTAAACCAATTGTTATTAAACCAAAGAGCGTTATCAAAGCTGGCGTTTTTACTGTTGAATTTATTAAGGTAACTCATAGTATTAGCGGAGCCATGGGGTTGATTATAACAACTCCAGCAGGAATTATTTTCCACACTGGAGACTTCAAAATGGACTTTACTCCAATTGACGGTGAAAGTATGGATTTAATTAGATTGTCGGAGTTGAATAAAAAAGGTGTTTTGCTTTTGATGGCAGATTCAACAAATGCAGAAAAACCAGGTTATAGTATGAGTGAAAAGAAAGTTGGTCAAACATTGGCTGGATTATTTGCTCAAAATAGAGAAAAAAGGATAATTATTGCAACTTTTGCATCAAATATTCATAGAATTCAACAAATACTTGATATTTGCGAAAAAAATGGAAGGAAGGTTGTTTTCACTGGTAGAAGTATGCTAAATGTTTGCGAAACTGCAAGCAAAATTGGTGAATTAAAGTTTAATCGAGAAAATATAACTGATGTTAATAGTTTAGATAAATATGATGATGATAAAGTTTGTATTCTTTGCACAGGAAGCCAAGGTGAGCCAAATAGTGCACTTTCAAGAATGGCAAACGATGAATTTCCTAAAATTGAGATTACAAATAATGACTATGTAATTTTCTCATCATCAGCAATTCCTGGAAATGAAAAAGAAATCGGTGAAGTTATAAACGCACTTTATAAAAAAGGTGCTAGTGTTATTTATGAAAAACTTGCAGATGTTCACGTTAGTGGTCACGCCTATCAAGAAGAATTAAAAATTATTCATGCTATGCTTAAACCTAAATTCTTTATTCCATGCCATGGTGAATTCCGCCATTTAAAAGCTCACGCGAATATTGCTCACGATCTTGGAATGCATGAAAGAAACATAGTTATTCCTGATTTAGGGGATAGGATTTCAGTTGCACCAAATAGTATTAAAAAGTTAGGAACTGTTCCAGCTGGAATTAAACTTATTGATGGTATGGATATTAGTGAAGCTAATGGCGTTGTTCAAAGAGATAGAATGCAACTTGCTAGCGAAGGAATTTGTATTGTTATTTTAACAATTTCATCAAAAACAGCCACACTAACAAGCAAGCCAGACATTATC
>JBNMHL010000037.1:0-10029 GCA_050872745.1 Clostridiales bacterium
GTTATCACAACAACAAAAGAAAAAGATGAAGCTCAATTCCTTGGTAAATTTGCTGAAAATGAAACCCCAGCAAATCCAAATGATGATTTGGAAGAAGGTGAAGATCCAATTTTGCCATATATTAAATAGAATATGCTTGTTGGCAATAGAACCGCTAAAATCAAAATTAGTTGCTTTTAGCGGTTTTTTATTATTTAATTAGGTAACAAAAAAAAGAATGTTAATTTTGAAGAAAGAAATTTCAAAATATCTAACATTCTTTTTTTTTACAATATCTTGTTATTTAAAAACTTATTTTAAATCAGCTCCACAATTAGTGCAATGTTTTGCGTTCGTTCTGTTATCTTTTCCGCAACTAGGGCAAACTTTTTTTGTTGCTAAACTTTTTCCACAGTTAGGACAAGCTTTGTCTTTTGAAGTGATTTCGTTTCCGCAGTTAGGGCATTTAGTCATATTAACAGTGCCCTTGCTTAAATTGTCTTCAGCAATGCTTCCATTAACTGCTTTAAGATATGAAGATGTCCAGGTTAATGTTATTCCATAAACTAGCCCAATAACCGAACCGAATAATAATAGTATTCCGAATCCTAATTCTAATCCGCCTGCAACATACATTGCTTTTGAAAGGTTAATAGAACCGAATACAACTAATAGAACTGCGCCAACGAATGCAACAACCGCTAGTATTAATAACACTAAACCAAAAATCGTTAAAGCGCGTTTTTGTTTTTCAATTGAGTTCATATAATCTCCTTATTTGATTATTCTACTATATTTATTTGTTGAAATTTTTAATGCATCCATAAAATATTGCATAAATTCTTTGTTTATAATATTGAACATAAAATTGCAATTCCAGCAACAATGCCTAGAGGAACAAATATTGCTGTGAGAATTTTACTAATGCTCCTTGGGAATCCTTTACCCACTTTGCCAGTTTGACCATTCATAATGGTTGAATATTTATTTTTATTATATAGGTAATCCATAAAGTAAATAGGAATAACTCTATAAGCGTATTTTTCATTTGAATATGAGGTTTGAATAGTCAAGTTATCATCGCCATCAGCATTATGTTTGCTTATAATAGCATTTTTTATACTTCGATTAATTTCATTTTTAGCGTTGTTATATGCTGTGTCCACCAAAGTGTTGAATTGCTCTAGTGGAAAGCCTCTAACAAAATCTTCGTTAAAAGCAACCGCTTTGTTTAAATAAAAAGGCAAAATTGAATTTAATTGGCTTGAATCAATATGGTCACTGACTTCAACAATCACATCCGTGTGATTAATAGAAATAGTTCCTGAAATATGATAGGATTTTTTTTGCCTACCATGTTCTTTGGACTCAACCCACTTATAAACCCAACCGCTATATTCAGTTGTTGTTATAGCATCGAAAGTGAATGATGGAACATATAAACTTCTAACATCAGGTTTAAATTGGCCTTTCTTTAACTTGCTTGGTAAGAAAAATTTAGATTTTAAGTTTTCTTTAAAAATTTGAATAGCTTGCGTTTCATCAAATTGAAACGGAATTATTGAATCTGGTTTCAAACCCACCATTTCAGAATGATTCACAACATTGGTGCTTCCGCAATATGGGCAAGTGGTGCTATATGTGTTAGCGTTGTCTAACATTTTAGCACCACACGCATTGCATTTTAAAACAACATTGTTCTTGTTCCAAACTTGGTCCAATTTTGAATTTCTTATTTCTGAAATATCGTGTTTTAAAACATTTTTAGAAAATTCTATTTCAACTTCTGAACCGCATTTTTTGCAAATTAAATTTTGATTTTTAGGGTTAAAAACGAATGTTCCTCCACAACTAGGGCACTTATCGTTTGCTAGTTTTTTGCTCATAATTTAGTTCCGCATTCAGGGCAGAATTTAGCGGTTGATTTAACTTCTGTTCCGCACTCAGGGCAATGCTTTTTGCTAGATGTTGGCATTTTCTTTCCGCACTCAGGGCAGAATTTTGCTGAAGCCTTCATTTCAGTTTTGCACTCAGGGCAAGTTTTTGTTTCTTCGCTTTTAGTTTTACTAGGTTTATTTTTTGCACTTCTAATGCTTTCAGAGAATATCTCACCAATTCCAACACCAGCACCTAAGCCAACGCCAAGGCCAGCAAGATTTCCACCATTAGGGTTTTCTGCAGCGGCTTTCATAGCTTGAGCAGCTTGATATTGAGTGTAGGTTCCAAGTTTATCTTCAATAACACCAAGTTTTGTTCTTTCATCAAGAGCTTTTTCAACTTCTTCTGGAACGCTAATGTTTTCAATTACCATATTTGTTAATTTTAAACCTAGGTCAGAGAATAAGTCACTATGAGATGAAGAAACTTTCTTTCCAAATTCCACATAGTTTGCTGCTAAATCAAGTGCACCAATTTTACTTTCAGCAACTGTATCACTGAAGTTTTGAATAACTAGTGGGCGAAGTTGATTTGCGGCATCTTCAACTGTGTATAATGGATTTGTTCCAAACATCTCTTCCATAAACTTTTTAGCATCTTCAACTTTGAATGAATAAACACCATATGCTCTAATTCTGATGTTTCCATAGTCGGCATCTCTCATAATTATTGGGTTTTGAGTGCCCCATTTTAATCCTGTGAATTGCTTTGTGTTAACAAAATAAACTTCTGCTTTAATTGGACTATTAAATCCAGTTGGAAGAGCAAGAATCTTTGTTATGATTGGAATATTTTCAGTTGATAATGTGTAGGTTCCTGGTCCAAAAATATCTGCAACTTGACCTTTATGAACAAAAATAGCTGCTTGAGAAGGCCTAACTACCAACTTACTGCTATTCATAATTTCATCTCTATCGGTTAGTGGATACTTATAAACTATTGTGTTTTTGCTTGAATCTGTCCATTCAATAACTGATAGTAATTGTTTTTTGATTCTTTTAAATAATCCCATTTTTTCTCCTTTAAAAATTAATTAAGTTTTATTAACTTATAACAAGTATATTATATAATCTACAATATTATTAGTCAAATTATTAAAATAAATATATGCTTAGAAACAAAAAAAATAACCTATAAAGGTTATTTAATCAAACAAGCTAACTAACTTTTTCCATTCAATTTGATAATCATTATTTGGTTGAAAATTTTTAGGTGCAGAAACTAAATAAATAGGAAATTCTTTTTTCATTCTAAGGTGAGCTAGAAATTCGTTAGCACCTTCTTTTATATAAAGTTCGTTGTTGTATGCAAAAGCACTAATAGGTGTTAATTTTTTGCCTTTTCTTAATCTTTTTTCACATTTATCAACGAGTTTTTCAGTAACAACTTGAGGGGTTGAACCAATATTTAGTTGTTTATTATTTTGAATGTGGTTAATGATTGCTTCGCATTGAAGAAGAGTGGTTTCTAAATCCTCATTATATATAATGAAATCATAATAAGGCATTTTTGATTGTTCTGATTTATAAAGTTTTAGTCTACTTTTAATTTGGTCTTTAGGGTAATTTCTATTGATTAATCTTTCTTTCAAGGTTTTCTTTGAGTTTGTTAAGAAAATTCCAACAATTGGGTATGTTTCTTTAAACAACTCTTTGCAGTTCATAACGCCTTTAACTGATAAGTCTTTTAAAACAACTTTATTTGCTTTACCTTGCTTTGCAATTTCCTCTTTGCTAATTCCATAGTATTGATTATTAATCATATCATATTCTAAGATTTTATCTTCGTTAATAAGCTTTTCAAACTCATCAAAAGTAACATAGTTATATCTTCCTGCTTTTGAGTCATCTTCTCTTTTTGCTCGTGATGTGTGAGAGTTTAGAAAAACAAAATCGTTTCCGTTTCTTTCGATTAAATTATCTATAACTGTGTTTTTGCCAGCTCCTGCTGTTCCTGAAAAAAATAAAAAAATGCTTTTATCCATATATCAAAAATTCCTTAAATTATTCTTTGAAATTAGCATAATGTGTTGGCACAAACTAACACATATATGCTAAAAGCAAATTATTTGTTTTAGCAACTTTTTTAAACTTACATTTTATTAAATCGCCATAGTAATTACTATTTCTATTATTATAAGATAAAAAATAAGAAATTCAAAATATTTTTACAAAAAAAGCATTTTTTCGACTATAATTAACACATTTTACAAATTAAATTTGCTTTACCAATATGTTTTAGTTATTAGCAACTAATTTTGAGTTTCTCCATTCGTTATATTCTTTGTTAAAATTTTCTTCGTATGAATCTTGATATTTGGCTTGATGTTTATCGTATGTTTTTTGAAATTCACTTATGCTTTTATTGGAAATCCTTTCAATATGTGACTCAAAATTTTCTCTATTGAAGTCTATTAATTTTGTTTTATTTGTGATTTCTTCGGTGGTAAAATCATCTGAGTTATAAGGGTTTTGCTTGTGTAGGGAAATTAGTTTATCTATTAGTTTTGTTTCGCTAAGTTTGTTTAGCTCTTTCTCGTTTAATGTGTTATCCTTTTCAATCACCGCATTTATAAGCATTAATTTATTTGCAGATGCAATATTTTTATCTAAGGCCTCAGAAATTAAATCAATATCGTTATCACTTTCAACAACAACCGCTTTTATTTCATTGTTTTTAAAATAGTTATTTATTTTGCTATAAACTTTATTTTCTAATGCTTGTGTTAATCCAGACACAACAGTTATTCTAACTGCATTATCATCTCCATTAACATCAATATAGTTGGCTTGAGCACATAAATCCACAAACTTCTCGCAGGCATCATACACTTTCATCCCAATGAATTTTTCTTGAACGAGAAGTGTTTTTGCTTCATTGTTTATTGGCATAAGTGATATAACATTATTATTTGCATCGGTTATGAATTCCACTTTTGGATTAACTTCAACACGTACATAATGATTATTATGAGCCTTAACACCATTAAAGGTCACAAGCACTCCTACGATTGCAACAAAAATTAGAATAGACACAATGGTTAAAATTTCTTTTCCTTTTTTCATATTTAACTCCTTGTAATTATTTTGAGAAAAACAACCAAAAATATTCTAATAAACTATTAATGTTTTACAAATTTATAAATTTGTGGTAAGTTTTATTTAGAGGAATAAAATGGGATTATTTAAAAGAAAAAAGAAAAATAATAATGGTGGAAATGATGCGGGAATGGAAGATGGTTTAGCGGAGAAATACTTGAAGTATAAAAACGCTAACGATATCAAATTGAGCAGTAAAAAATCAAAGAAGTATGATGTTGATGAATTGATTGACTACATAGAAAAATCTCAAGAAGAAGAGCGCAATGAAAAAGAACGAATTAGAAATTTGCTTAATCAATACAATATGTTGAATGAATCTTTGGTATTAAAATCAAAGGTTAATATCAATGTGGGGCAAGCTGAGAGCTCACCATCATATTTATCAAACTTAAACAAAGAAAATCGAATTGATAACATCATTATTAATGCTGAAAATAAAGACAAAAAGGCGAAAAGAAGTATTAAGGCCCATATACATAAAAATAACATAATAAAGAATCAACTTATAGGTCAAATAAAGCAAGATGGTGAAGAAGAGTTTGAGAGTAGGGAAATAGAAAGAGATGTTTTAATCAAAAAGAAATCACGTAAGATTGCTAAATCTCAAGCGATTGATAAAACATCACTTTTAATTAATCAAGGTTATATTTTAGATCCTAAAGAGTTGTCTAGAGAATTTGATAAAATAGGAGATGATGAACAATCTATAAATAAAGTTATTTCTGAAAGGATAAAAAACACTATTAAATCTTTGAGAAAAAACAAGTTCACTATCTCAAGGAGTCAGAGATATAGGTTGTTTACTGATTTATCTATAATAGACCTTGCAATTGAAAGAGGATTTAGGCCAAAGTATTTAATGATTAATAAAAGGCTTATGGCAAAATCCGCTTATGATAATTCGGTTACATTGAGCGAATGTTTGAAAGAAATTGCATGGCTTATGGGAAAGAAAGATAAACCACAACTGTTAGAAAGAATTGATGAAATAGTTATTGAAGAAGACTTGGAAAGATATGTGCTAGGAAATTTAAACAATCCTATGGGGCAATTGAAAGAAATAGAAGGGAAACTTGAATTAACGCAAGAAAATCAGATGGAATTAGAGAGGAAACTATAATGGCTAAATTACTAGATGGAAAAGCTTTATCTAAAATAATTGAATGCGAGTTAAAAGAAAGAATAGCAAAAGTTAAAGAAAAATTAGGATTTGCGCCAAAACTTGCAACAATCTTAGTAGGGGAAAACCCAGCATCTAAAACATACGTTAGAATGAAAGTTAAGGCGTGTGAAAGGGTTGGGCTAGGTTCAGTTGAGTTTAAACTAGATGAAAACTCAACCACTGAAGATGTGTTGGGTGTTATTAATAAGCTAAACAAAAACAAAAAAGTTTGTGGTATATTGCTTCAACACCCAGTGCCAAGGCAAGTTGATGAAGTAAGATGCTTTAATGCAATTGCGCTAGAAAAGGATGTTGATGGAGTTAACCAAACATCTTTTGGAAGTGTGGCGTGTTCTAAAAAGGGTTTTGTTTGTGCAACGGCCCTTGGAATGATTAAAATATTAGAACATTATAACATTGAGGTTGAAGGAAAACATGCGGTAGTTGTGGGGAGAAGTAATATTGTGGGTAAGCCTATGGCGATGTTACTTTTAAATAAAAATGCCACAGTTACTATTTGTCATTCTAAAACAATTGGTTTGGAAAAAATATTGAAAAAAGCTGATATAGTGGTTGGTGCGGTTGGTAGGCCTAATTTTATAAAAGCTGAGTGGTTAAAGAAAGGAGTTGTGCTTTTAGATGCGGGCTATAATGAAGGGAATGTTGGTGACATTGATATGGAGAATGCAAAACTAAAAGCAAAAGCTTATACTCCTGTTCCTGGTGGCGTTGGACCAATGACAATCGCTTCGCTTATGACTCAAACGGTTATAAGTGCAGAAAGATTAAAGATTAGCAGATGAAAATTGTAAAGTTTGCTAACAAATGTCATTCAATATACTTAAAGAAAATTGTAAATTAAAATAACTAATATTAAATAACCTGTTTCATATTGAGTTTAAATTAAAAGATGCAAAAATTACCTTAAAATTTAAGTTTATTAAAGAAATTTGAAGCTCGAACGCTAGATTATTTATATTAAAATAGTTGTTTTTTAAAATCGTGTTATAGGAAATCTTGTGGTTGTGTTTAAGTCTACAATTACTGTTCCATAAAAAACACGCCTTCTAAAAACATTTCTACAAATGCAATTTAAGTTGAATGCTCCGTTGCAACAAGTTCTTCCGCGGTTTATGTTAAATTGATTACAAAATGGCATAAGCACCTCTTATAATTATTAAGTGAAAATTTTGAATTTGTTTAATTAAAATTCTGTAATTAAGAATATATTTAATCCTATTTGAAAATATTTAAAGCGAGTGATGCAAATAAATATTTCCGATATAGTATTTTATTTCAAAAAAAATTAAAAAGTTAATAAAGGAAAACGATATGGAGATAAGTAGGATTGTTGCTGGTGAGTATAGGTGCAATAACTATGTGGTGAGTTGCAACGGCAAAGCAATTTTAATAGATGCGAGTTTGGAAGTTGATAAATTAGAAAGTGTTTTGAAAAAAAACAATGCAACTCTTGAGGCGGTGTTTATAACGCATTCACATTTTGACCATATATTGAATCTTGATAAGATAATTGAAAAGTTTAATGTTAGAGTTTATATAAGTGAAAGCGGAAAAGAAAATGTTAAAGATCCGCATAAGAATGTTAGTGAAATAACTGATAGCCCGTTTGGGATAAAACACACCGATAACTTTAAAGTTTTAAAAGAGGGGGATTGTTTAGAAGTTTTAGGTGGACTAAAAATGAAAGTTATTGAATCTAAAGGGCATTGTGATAGTTCACTCTGTTATATTTTAGGTGATGTTATGTTCACTGGAGACACTCTTTTTGCAGGGACATATGGCAGGGTAGACTTATGGAATTCCAGTTCGCAAGATATGGCTAAATCTTTAGCAAAGTTATATAAAATTGGAGGAATAACCACATACTATCCTGGCCATGGCTATTCTTTTGATAGTGAAAATATGAAAAGCACTATATCAAATTGCCTAAAAATGGGTTAAACTAATTAATAAGGCTTGCTATTTAGGTGCATTCAACAATTTTCGACAATGGCTATTGAAATTAGTAGACCATTGTGATATACTAATAACACAAGGCGGTGGATATGAAAAGAACAAATAATTTCACTCAAACTCAGACAAATGCAATGCGTAGGGTAACCTTAGCTGAGGAGTTGGATAATTTCGAGGAAGAGTTATACACTCATAGGCCAACAATTTCAAAAGGTTCAAGAAATTTAGAGCAAATTGAAAGGCTAAAAATAAGAAAAAGAAATTTGCCAAAGTTTGTTGAAAAGATAGATGCATACTGCAACAGGCATTTAGGTTTTAATCATAAGACAAGTTTTGGGATTGATGATAAGTATTCAATAGGCGATATTCCAACTGTTTTCAGCGGTCCAGACTACGACACTCAAAAATTACCTATGGGGTATAACGATGAGTTCAGGGAAAAATTAATGGCTTGCCCAAAGTATAGGGTTTTTGAAACGATGAAAATGCGTGCACTTCCTAACTTTGTTAAAAGCAAGGCAAAGGTAGACACTCAATTTCACATTTTCGAAACATACTATGTGGGGGTAGTTGATGGACAAGCAGTGCTATTCAAAGAGGAGGTTATGTATCCAACCAAGAGAAATCCTATCACAGGCTCTGAAAGAGAAGAAGATGGTGCGTATGTGGGCTACACTCAAAATTCAGGAGACTACGAATTGAAAGCAATTATAGGTGGCAGTGCTAATGGAGTTTTGGAACTATGCAGATTTGACCATAATCGCCAACACGGAAATGTGTTTGATAGTTCTGGCAATTGCGGAATCCATAATTATCCAATAAATAATTCACATGTTCACTACAACACTCTAATGTTTCAAGTGGCTTTTCCTAATAGTCAAGATTCAGCCGATGCTTATGAAGTGAATACTAGAGAACTTTCGTTTCCACTATGTGTTAGAGCGATAAGAAACTCATTGAATATGCCGATGATGCAAACTCTTTTGCATACTGGCATTGATGAAAAAACATCAATTGCTGATGCTGGAAGAAAGTGTGATGAAATATATTACGATTCTGTTAGTTTGAATGGCAGGATGATAGATAGGTTTGAATATGAATTAGATAGGTTTAGGTCATTGAATGCATCTCAAATTATAGATGATTCACATAAGCCAATAATTAAAGGTGAATTTGAAAAGAATAAAGAAATGCAAGAAAAAAATCTTGGATATGATGCTTTTGAAAGTATGAATATAAAATAGAAAGGTGAAATAAATGGATAACAACACAATCGATAATATTATTGAAATTATCAAAAATAGTGCAAAACCAATTAAATATAGCGAAAACACTTATTTAATAACGACACCATTTTTTAATAACTTAGGTGAGCCTTTCACTGTGGCGGTTGTTATAATATCGGATAATAGTTTTATTTTAACCGATTTAGGACACACTTTAGAGGGAATGAAAGATGCTCTAAACAATGTTATATTAGAAGCAAAGATAAATAAAATAATGGAAAAAATGAATGTTAAATGCGTTGATGGGCAAATATTTATAAAAACCGATAAAGAATCATTACTTTTTGCTTATGACTTGCTAATTAGAACTTTGATTTTGATTGATAATGTTATACAATAATAATTTCATTAAGGGTGAATTATTTAAATTCTTATAACACAAAAAAATGCTAACAGTTTTTGAAGTGAACCCCGTAGGGGTCACTTGAATAAAAAACGCTTAGGAAGAATGAAGTGAACCCCGTAGGGGTCACTTGAATAAAAAACGCTTAGGAAGAAATTTTAGATTTCTTCCTATTTTTTAACCTTTTTGTATTGTAAAACTCAAGCCAATCTTCAACTAGCACTTGATATTCTTCAATGGATTTGA
>JBNMHL010000038.1:0-9823 GCA_050872745.1 Clostridiales bacterium
ATATAAATTAATCTCCGGAGAAATCCAAGAAGCAAATTGCAGGGCGATATCTTTGTGAGCATAAGTTCCACTATTATACTTTCCACGTTTTGTTGTAAGCCCTATTGCACTTGTCTTTTCTATCCATCTTTCAGGAGATAATGTAAAAGCATTAGTTCCGGCTTGATTTTTAAAGGCGTCGAATTCGACTCCTTTAAAATTAGGATTATTAAGTTGCTCCCACAATCCTAAATATTCTATTGTATCTTTTCTTCTTAACCAGTTTCTGACTGCTTCTTTGGGCTCCAACGGATTTTTGTATCTTGCAATATCTGTCAATGAAAAATAATCACTTTCGTTTATATGAATTTCTTTATCTAAAACTTGAATTTCTCTATTTTTATTCACATCTTTTCTCCTATGTTTTGATTATATCATAGACATCATCTTTTTGTATTCATTTTTTATAAATATTTGCATTTACTTTCGTGTCTTAATTTTCGCCACTTAAAAATTTAATTTCGTGCAACCTATTGTTCGTATGCACTGTTGTTTTAACATCACGATGACCTAAAAGTTGTTGTATAACTTTTGGATTTTCATTAAGTTCAAACAATATATTTGAAAACGTGTGGCGGAGTCCGTGAAAGTGAATATTATAATTGGTTAATTTATGTCATTTCTTCCAACCATCAAAGATTTTGCGACTGCCAAAATAAGTTCTTACACTTCCATCATCATTTGCAAAAATAAAGGCATTTTCGGAGGTTAAATTAGCCGCAACATCTGGGTTTGTATTTTGCCTTTTACTTTGCTTTTCTTTCCATTGTTTTAAGGTTTCTAGGACAATATCCGTAACAGGTATATCTAATTGCCCTTTTTCATCTAACAAATCGCCAACTTTTGTTATTTTATTTTGCATCACTATCTCCCTTTCAAAAAAACTATCTTATTAAACTTTTTTAAAATAAAAACCATTTAAGCAAACCCAATTAATTATATATATAATAACACCAAATGTATTTTTAACAAAAAAAACAAACACTTGACAAAGGCAATATTAATAGATAAAATAACTAAGCATAAAAAATTGGAAATAAAAAAACTCTATACAATTAGTATCAACCCTTTTTTAGAAAAATTATTAATTGTATAACTTGAGTAAAAAAACAACTATACACTCATTTTTCTCCATTTGTATCATATAAGTAAGACATCGCACATTTTCAATCCAACAACTTATATGCAGAGATGTCAGAGTGGTCGATCGTGCAGTCTTGGAACGGCTGTGTACGGAAACGTACCTCGGGTTCGAATCCCGATCTCTGCGCCATCAAGACAGTCCCTTTATGGGACTTTTTATTTGCCGAGATTGAGCGTGCGCGTTGCACACAATTGCTTTCAGCAATTACTCGAACCTATATTCATCGCTTCTTTGAGTGCCAGCCCTCTCGCTCCGAAATATATTCGCTTTCGCTTAAATTACGAATTGGGTATTTACAAAAAGTTTCGCCTATGTTATACTCAAACAATAGATTTAGGAGTGTATTTATGAGCAGCGATAATTCCAAAATAATTAGACACACAAACATTAGTGTTATTGAAAATTTCATATTGATTGGCAGTTTTCGCCTATTGTACTTAGTAAGAATTTACAACAATTAAGAAATTTAAGAATAGATTATTATAGTAAGATGATTGAAAAAGCAAACTTAAATAACAATCTTAATGGCGACATCGAGGACGAATACACTGATTATTGCAATTTTATTAATAGTTTAATTTGTTACAAGAAACTTCCCAACGCTATTCATTCTAGAATCTTACACAAATTTTTAAATGATTATGAAATTGTCAAACCATTAGATGCAGAACAAATTTGTTATAATAAAACACTGGATACTTTAAACAACGTTAGTGAAACTCTAAAAAATTCAAATAGCGTTATAAAAAATAAACAGATATCTGGCATTAATCAATTAACCCAAACATTTATTAAAAATAATGAACCTTCAGATTTACCAACTAAATAATCTTTAAACTTTCAATCAACACTTATTAAAATTAAACAAATTGATTGTTAATTGTATCAACTGAAATTATATGTTCTGCGCCAACACACAAAAAGTGGCTATATTTAGCCACTTTTATTTTTAAAAGTCACAATTTGGGAACAAAAAGTTTTTAGAAAAACATATAAAATTCATTTTTTTGATTGAAATAAAAATGTTACAACAAAGCTATGAATTTTATTTATTATACTCCCAATCTATAGCTGTTTAAAAAAGTCATTTGCTTCAATTTAAGCCCAGAAACGTCGTTTAATTGCTCTTTCGCACTCTTAGTTAGCCTTTACCTTATTTCTTTCTCACGAGCCTTAAAATCGGGTGCAAAGAGTTCAATATTGGCTTTCAGAAAATCCATTGCATTGTTTATAATGTGCCACGAGAAATAAGATAGTCAATAAGAGTCCGCCCACACTTAGCCTTAGCGAGACTGATTGAATTATTTAAACTTAACTCATAAATGCTAACACCAATGCCAACTTTTCATCCAAACGTTTCTACAATTTGTTTCACCACACCATTGCTTGTGACTCCATTTGTCGTAAACGAACATTCCATATCTGTATTATCTACTACATACTTGATAACATTAAAGAAATCCTTATATAGAGTAGGTTCTCCACCCAAAAAATGAATTTTGACTACCCATAACTTTTGTAAAATTTGTATAGCTTTTACCCATTCCTGATATGATAACTCGGGCTGATTAATTTTTGGCACATTACAATAAGGGCATCGCAAGTTGCATCTTCTAGTAATAAATACACCAGCAGTTTTCATTTTCTTTCCTCCAATCGTATATATTCAAACGCATTTTTGTTACTCTTTATTACATCTTTAAGTAGCGCTGGTTTGATGGTATAATTATCTAACTCATCAATATTTACCCATTGATAAATATATTTTTCGCCCTCAATTCCATTAAAGCATTCTTTCTCTTCTAAATAGGAATGCTTATCATCTAATTCAATTACAAAATTATTAGATATTTCTTGAAATTCAACATCCTTAAAGACAAACATATCTTCTAAGAACAATCTTTCTCTCGGATTAATATCGATTAATCCAATTTCTTCTTCTAATTCTCGCATTATTGCATCTTTGCAGAACTCCATCCATTCCACTCTGCCACCCGGCAATAAATAAAAACCATAACCTTTGATTGTGTGTAGTAGCACCTTTTTTTTATCAGAGCTGATAATTATAGCCCCAACCCTATAGTTAAATTTTCTATTTTCTTCTTTAAATGAAATCATATTTATACCTCCCTATGTTAATTCATTTTAATTATCAAAAACACATGTTGTTCTGTTTGGAAATTATATTTTTATCAACAATCATTGCTTTGTGATTGTAGAAACACTATGCTAACAAAGCATTATTCTATCCTCTCCAAATTATCTTTTATTGCTGATGTAATAAGAACTTGTTTATACATTTGTTAACATTTTCCAAAGTCAGGTTTTATCTTATTTTATATTAATTTTCACATTATTAAAACTATTTTGTATAACCAAAAAATAAATAATTATTATTAGCCTAATCAATACGCCACCAATTACAATATCGCAATAACATTGTTTATCGTAGACTATATTTTCAACGCCAACGGCGAAAATTTCATTTAATAAATATGTATTAATGCTATTATGTGGTAAGCCAAATCAACTAACTTACATTCTATAAGTTATTTGTTTACAAAAAAACTCGTAAATTTTTCTACTTTCCATCTATACTCATCACACAACAATAAAAATCTACCAGTAAAACTGGTGGATTTTTATTGTTTTATATATTAACTTTTATTTATCTTCATTAGGTTTTATTTCAAGTAAATTTTTATTGTCTGCATTGAGTGGAGAGATAGCTTTCTTTCCAGTTTCTTCTTCATATCTTTTCTTGGCATTACTTGCAACACTTCCACCACGATGAGCAATCTTTTTATTATCTTCAAAAGTTTTTGGATTCTCTTGTTCTGAAATGGCTGTTGTTGTTACTTCTGCAAGCATATTTAAGACAAGTTCAATGTTAGTCATATTATCTCGCAAATTTTTTTTAAACCTTTTAGTTGTTTGTATTCTTGAACGCTCATTCCAAACCAAGCCTTAGTCATTTCATTCGTTAAAATGGCATAATCTTTTTCTTGTGTAACACTACGATTTTGCCATTCATCAGAGAGTTCTTTTCGCATTTTAATAGTCATCATTTTTTGGGTTATCCATTCTTCTGAATATCCCTTTTGTCTATAAGTTTCAACAGCTCTGTCAATAGCTTTTTATGGATCTGCAATTTCATCTAGTCTTTCACTTCCAACTTGTGCTAGCCACATTTTAAAAGGTTCAGCCTTTTTACTTGGGATAGATTGGATAAGACGAAGTAAATCTTTTGTGTTAACCACATCTGTTAATCTTGATTTGCCATCTTTTGCAATCATTTCCAAAGCGTGACAATTTGTCACGGTTTCATTTCCTTCTTCTTTTAATCTCTATTTAATTTTCTCCAATACGCAGTCTAGTCGACACTATCAGTCAATGCTTCAACGACATCAACAACAGAAAAATACCAATCTTCTTCTATCTCATTCTACTGAGTTCTTATTTTCTTATCTTCAAAAACCTTTATGTTAGACATAACACTTTCTCCTATCGTTCGATTATATCATAAACAACATCTATTTGTATTATATTTTACCAAATTTTATTTTTTACCTTAATCAGTCTTCTTTAAGTGTTTCTAACATACTCTCTCATTCCGCCATAGGCATTTCACAATTTGCACAACCACAATAAATATTTTCACTCACTTTCATTCAAGCAGATTGGAAATTATAAATTTTACCCAAAAAATTTATGCAGTTTTATTTTCAATATTTACTAAAAAACATCCTGCTTTTATCGTTTCCATATTTAACCCCAGTATTTTTTTGCTGATTCTATCTGTTTGCTAAAAGTTATACCTTTTGACCATTTAATATAGTTTGGTAATTCATTAATATTTATGAATTTTCGTTCACAAATTTCCCATTCTTGTTTAAATGGTAAAAGCTCTAGTACTCTTGCCGTAAATCTTAATTGATAATACACTTCACCATTTTCAACAACCTCAACCGCACCGATATATTTAATATCCTTAAGTGTAACACATGCTTCTTCCATTAATTCTCTATTTAATGTTTCCTCTTTTGTTTCATCTTTTTCCGGATGTCCACCAGGGATAGTCCACACATTTCCATTTTTAACTATCAAAAGTTGGTTTTGCTCGTTAAAAACATAACCACTTACTTGCGTATATTTTTTATTTCTTAATTTAAAGTTCTCGCACCAAATTATTTTACAATGCTCTGATAATATTTCATAATTTTTCATATTCCTCTCCCATATTTTATATGAAAAACACTTAACACATTTCGATAAAGAATTATCAATATACTAATTTATTGATCTTTTATTTTTTCCATTGTTTGTAAAAAACTTAATCAGTTTTTTATTTTCATAATATTTACAATCAAAACACAAAAGTAATTACTGATAAAATTTGCTCAGAAGGATAAACTGCTTACGTTTCTTAAAAACTCAAACCCAAATTTCAAACTCTCGGTCTAATTCGCTCTATTACGCCCTAAAACTAGTGTAATAGGTGTAAACTAGTGTAGTAAATTTTATAATTTTTTAAATACTGTTACCATTCTATCTTCGTAACCATTTTTATAATAAAACTTTTTTGCGTGTTCATTATAGGCAAATACATCAATTTGAACGTACTTACAATCAATAGAGCTAAAATAGCTTTCGATATGCTTTAATAATTCTGTTCCAACGCCATTTTCTCGGCAGTTTTTATCAACAACCAGTTCTGCAACCATTCCCTTTTTAGGACAAGAATAATCTAATTTGTCTCTTTCGTCATATTCTTGAACAAAACCTGCAACCATGCCCACAATTTTATCTTCTTTTATAACAATAAACACTTTGCCTTGATTAGTTTTGCAGTCATCAAGCATAAATTCAAAATATTTTTCTCTATAATCTTTTGAAATGATGTTGAGATTATATTTGTCAATTTCAACAATATACTTTTGCAAATCAACAAGCAAATCTTTAACTTGTTCAATATATTTTTGTTCTAATTCTAAAATTTTCATATTTTGACCTTTTCATTAATTTTGTTTACAATACAATTCATATTTAGCAAGCATTCTTTGCATCGCTTTATCACCTTCGTTTATTAGTTTTTTTGCTTCTTCAATAGATACCCATTTAATTTCAGTAGATTCCTTTGAAATTTCAAAAGACATATCCTTAACTAAAAATAAAAAATTTATGTCATAATGGAAATGTTTGGGTTCATTTTCCTTTGCACTATAAATAATTTGTTGAACATCGACATCAAATATATCATCTAAAATAAGTTCACAATCAAAAATCCCAGCTTCTTCGCTTATCTCTCTGCGAGCAACATTAATGCAATTAGTATCACTATCACTATGTCCACCAAATTGGAACCACATTCCTGTCTTTTTGTGATGATTTAATAATACATTGCCTTTTCCATCAACAACAAGCCCGCCAGCAGTTATATGACCTTTTAAATTAGACCTATCGTAACAGTTTGTATTATTTGCTAAAAAATCCAAAACCTTTTTAACATTCTCTTTTTCATCTTCATTAAATGGATTATATTTATTAAGTTGGTCAACTAGGTTAAATTCGTGGTAAATAACTTCTTTACCTAGTTTAGTTGCGTATTCAATTTCAAGTTTAGTAGAATTTCCAATATATCCATCTATATTTACAACATAAATTGCATCTGAAAGTTCTATTCTTCTTAAATGCTCATTTTTTAGTAGATTCAGATCTTCACTTGTTAAATTCGCAAAATCTAAATCATAAACACATTGTAAAATACACCAGCCTTTATCTATCGCCAATACGCCTGCAATTCTTTGCATTTCTTTTGCAAATTTCATACTTCCACAAATAGTTACTACTTTCATAATATATTCCCTCTAATGAGAGTATATCATATTATTAGGGATTTTACATAAATAAATTTTACATCTCAAAATCTTTTTCTCGCTTGCGTTTTGGGATGCATTCCAAACTATTAGATGGTCTTTTATTATGCTTATTTTCAAGTCTTTATTAAATTTTGTTATTTATAAAAGTTTAGATTACCTTTATAAGTGATTATTGCATTATACTTTACCTTTTAATAAATAATTTTGAGCAGACTTATGCTTTTTTTGACCATATAAATTCAGCAATAAACAAGTATATTAAAAAAGCAAATAACGATAAAGTTGTGGATTTTTGGGGCTTCGGTGTAATTGACATTGCATTAGCGTTGAAAACAAATTACCAGAAGTTTTAGCAGACTTAATTAATAAAGGTTATACCATCTTTTATGATAGCCATAATGGTGCTTTTTATGAAAAATGTGCGCAGCTTGTTCATTAGCTATTAAACTATTAACATTCGATTAAACAAAATTTTTTTGAAACTTTTTCTCCATATTCCCCAGTCAACTTAAATGTTAAATTTGAACAACTCAAATCTTTAACAGAAAAACTTGTGTAAAATTTTTCGCCAAAATTATATTTTGTATCTAACAAATTTGAATTGTCATCAAACCATTCAATTTTATTAGTTTTATCACAGGTTATAGATATAGTTCCTTGATAATTATTAATATTGACATCTAAAATTCTAGGTGTAAAATTACATTCATTTTTGAGTAAGTTTAATTCATCTTGTTTATAATCAGATTTAATTAATGGCAAATAGATTCCTTTAATTTCAATATTTTTCCCACCAAATTTTTCTAAGTCAGCGACCATTTTCCATCTGTAAATCCTATTCATTTCTTCAAATTCTATTTGCGCCTTGGCTAAGTGTTTTGCGAATTTCAATTCATCACAGTTATTAACTTCCATAAAATGTCTTTTTGCGTTTTCTCCAAAACCTAACCTTTGCGAATTTCTAATATGTTTAACCCCATGACATTTACCACAAATAGCAATTATGTCTTTAAGTGTTTGAGTTTTTGTTTCAATGTCAAAATCCCAGACTTCATGAGCATCTAAATCATCTGTTTCAAATCCACAAATTGTGCATTTGTGATTTGCTTTATCATAGCAAACCTTTCTTAAGGTATCCCAATCTTTTTTAGCCAATGTTCTACTAAAATCGTTACCCCAAGCGCCCTTAGGCAATAATTCAATTTTTAATTTCAAATCTTTCATTTCATGCCTACCTTGTTGGATACAACTCGCCCGATATATATTTCTCAATATAGTTTTCAAAACCCATTTTTGCAATTAGTTCATCTTGGTCATATGGACTAATAGACTTAATATTTCCTGTCATTTCATCAAATGGTGTTCCATAACAAATAATTCCAGTAGGTTTAATCACTTCCATCATTTTATTATAGCTCTTCATAAACTCATGTTTATATTCTTCTCGACAATATGTTGATACTGCAACTACAGAGCCCTGTTCTATACCCTCAAAACAAAAATCATAACTACCCTCGCCAGCACAACACACTGTTGGAATTACTTTAATTCCATGCTTTTGGAAAAATGCACCACACCATCTATTTTTAAATGTACTATAAATTTGAAGAGCCTTTGGCATATCCCAGTACAAACTAAATTCTGGAGATAACACCGCATAATATTGTTTCAATTTTTCTATAGCCACTTCTGGTTTTTCATAAACATTTTCAAATAACCAATCATAAGTAAAAAAGTGAATCGTTTTATTTTTATTATCTCCATCGTTTAATTTTGTCTTTGTGTAATTCCATAAATCAATTTTATTTAAATCTATTTCTTGTTTTTTAATTAGTGGCATACCATATTTACCAACTTGTTTAAATTCGTTTCTAACTAGTTTAAGTTTTTTCATTAACTTCTCTTTTTCATATTCAGTTTTTTCTTGTATTAAATTGTTATCAACTTCATATTTTTCTTTCATAAAAACTCCTTACAAAAAAATCATAGGCTAAACTAATTTAACTTATGATTTTTATAATTTTTTTCATAATATTTTCTTGCCAAATCAATCGCTTTAAAGCAAGTATTGTCAGCATTCAAGATTTCATCTTTATTTTCTTCCCAAAATTTCTTATATTGATTTAAACTCATTTCGTTAGCACCACCCATATAATCTGGATTGTCTTGTTGAACACCATCATCTTCCCAACCACAATAAGGGCAAATATCATGTGTTAATTCTATATTTCCTATTCCACATAGTTTACACTTGTAAGGTGGATATTCATTATATCTTCCTGTCCTCTCATTTTTAATTAATTTACTCATTACCAATCTCCTTTTAATTTTTCTACTCCGCGTTCTTCCCATTCATGAATAAAATATCTCATACTACTTTTATAATAAGTTATAATTTTCCCTTCCTTTGAAATAGCGATAAATTCTTTAGTTGAGTTATTATACTTACAAATTGAATCATCTGAACGCTTAAATATTTTTAACTCTTTATCTTCGCTTTTCCCGAATTTCATTGCAGCTTCTGAATAGTCAGTTATTTTATCAAATCCAAATTCCTTTGCATGTTTATAATGCACTACTTCATTATATGGACTTGTCCAGTGTTCAGCATAAGTACTAGGGACCTTTCTCCATTTATTATATCACACCTCCCTTTAAATGCAAAAGGTTGAAAGACATTATGTCTTTTCAACCTTTTTCTTGCATTTTACCATAAGATTTTTCAAAGTCAATATTTGTATGACACACTTTTTACATCTTA
>JBNMHL010000039.1:0-9063 GCA_050872745.1 Clostridiales bacterium
ATATCAGAGTTCTACGATGCGAATAGTAATAGCGTGACTGTTTTTGCGGATTGGGAAGTAAGCTCAAACATTTGTGAAATTTTGATTGTTGATAAAAATGGCGAAAATTTACATTCATTCAATTCAGAAAAAAACAGCGCAATAAACACATCACAAATTGACACAGTACTAGAAAAATATCTAACTAAAATTAATTTCAACGGAAATCAAAATTCAATAGATTTTGTTTGGAAAGTTGATGAAAACACAATTGATATAAAAAGTTATATTGTTGGAAGTGAAGATTCACTAACAATAACTCTTTCTCACACAAATAAAACAAAATCTATCACATTGATTGGTTTTGAAAGTAGCGATGTGAAAATTATTGTTGAATGCAATGTTGAGATAGAAAACATTAATGATGTTTATAATAAATTAAATTCAGCTTATAATAAATGTAACTTCTATGCATTTGTTGCTGATGGAGAAGCGTATGTAGATAAAAAAGATGATGAAAGTGGTGAAATAACAACTGCACTTCAAAATTTACTAAATGCTTATAACACTATCTATATCTCAGACACCAACGATATTGAAATCTATGCGATCTTTAAATATGAAATTAAGTATTATTCTAGTTTAGCAAATTCAGAGGTATATTATGGAGTAACCGAAGAAGGCGTTGATAAGTCAATTGCAGTTGATAAATACTCTTCGTTTGCTTTAACGCAATATGCATTCTCTAGTTCTAACATTTCAGCACCATCAATTATGCAAAATGGTGACCTTGATGCTGAAACTGGAATAAGAACTGGTGGAGAAAGCGTTTATGGATATATGTTTGATGGTTGGTTCTTGGAAGATAACACCACTCAAATCACAACATCAACAATATTCAATGAATCAATGTTAACTGATGGTGTGGTTAAACTATATGCAAAATGGTCAGTTTTAGTAACTGTGTTGGAAGAAGTTCAAAGAGTCGTTATATCTAGCAACTCAACATATGTTTCATATAGTTCTAATGCTCAATTAACTCAAAAATCATATGAGGGTTATGAATTTAAGGGGTTCACAATTAATGGAGAGTTAAAAAGTGATGGAGAATACTTCACACTTAGCGATGTTAATACTTATGTGGTGGAAGGACCAACAACATTTAGATATGTGTTTGAGAAAGCAAAAGTTAAAGTTATAATCACATTTAATGAAGGTCATTATCAACTAATCGATAATGGAACATGGGAAAAAGGTGAAGGTGAAAATGAGTATTTAATAAGCTATGGTGCAGATTTAAAACTTGAATTAAAAGCTAAAGAGGGCTATGGCATTCCAGTAGTTATAGTTGAAGGCGTGAGGGTTTATTTATACTCAGTTGAAAGTGGAAATTATAACTTCATAATCAAAAACATTAAAGAAGAAATAAATATCGAAATTAGTGGAACTGAAAAGGCGAATAGAGTTCTATTCAATGTGCTTGGTGATATAAATGTTCAATATGTTTTATCAGATCAACAAATCTTAGACTTCTCTTCAGTTTCTTGGAACACAATTTCTTCAACTCAATATGTTCTTGTTTCAAATAATTATTATGTTTATTTCAAAACAAGTGTAAATCAAACTGGCTATGTTGTAAGTGCAAAAATAAACAACGAGAGCGAAGATCCAAGCGAAAGTGGAGTTTATGAATTCATATGCGAAAAAGATACCCAAATTGATTTAAGGGCAACCTTAGTTCAACAAAGTATCAATATTTCAGGAAATCTTGCAAATGTTTATGCAACATTTATTTCAAAAGGCGTTTATTATGAAAGTGTTCTTATTGATGCAAAATCTTTAAGCGTTGATAAAGATAGTAATGTTTCTTTAAAATTTGATGTAGTTCAAGGTTATAAAGAATTAACAGTTAAATTGAACGGTGAAAATGAATCATCAGTTAATAACTCAATTAGTTTTGTTGCAAATAACGATTATTCAGTTGAGATTAACGCAACACCTATTTCATATACTCTAGTTCTAGATGGAAACGGTGGTGTATGCAATGGTGGCAGAACAATATCGCTAAACGTTACATATGGAAAAGCAATTAAAAATGGCGAAACAGAAATTTCAAATGTTTTAGCATTATTCACATTCACAGGCAGAGAATTATTAGGCTTTGGTTTAACAAGCACTGCCACCGCTCCAATTAGTGAGGAGTTTAATAAACTAACAACTCAAGATAATTCAACAATTACATTATACGCTATTTGGAAAGCTCAAAACCTAGTGCTAACATATAATTTTGTGGATCAAAACGGCGATGTTGCTAAGATGTTTGAAGAGGGCGTGAATGATAAAAACTATGTTGTAAATTCTAAAACTATTGCTAGCGAAAATATGAGTTTAGTTGCAGGCGCAAACATTGAATTGCCAAAATTTGATTACACTTTTGGATACACAGCAATGTTCAAGCCAAAGTCTGCAATGAAATTGAATGGTAGTGTTGTTTTGGTTCAAGATATGTTGTACTCAGCTGAAGAGTTGGTATCTAAATCAATCAGCGAAAATATTGAATTAGATGTTGTTTTAATTCCAATTCAATTCGTGATTAAGCTTGGCATTGATAACGGCTATGTGATTAAAAACTTAACTTATATTAGAAATGGATTATCTCAAACAGATGCAAATTTATATACAAACGAAGAAATAACAATACTTGCCGATTATGGAACAATGATTTCTTTTGATGTTGATGTTAACCTTGCTTATGATAGAGCATATAGGTTAGTGTTTAACTCAAACATGGGAATAATTGAAAAGGGTAATAATTTCATTGTTGTGGGAGAAAACACTGTTAAGTTGCAAGGTAGGGTAAATCCAATCACTTTAACAATTATTGACCAAGAGAAAATTAACGCAAATGAAAACAAACTTGAAATACTTGCTAGTTTCACTAAGTTTGATGAAGAAGAATATAGTAAAACTATAACAGTTGGCTTCAACTCACTTGGAAACGATAGAATTGTTCCAGTGCTTAGTGCCGATAAAGCAAGCAGTTTAGCAGTAATAAATAACATTTGTGCAGGAACAAATCTTGCTCTTAGAGTATTCGTTGCTGAGGATTATGACTTAACTTGCTTTGTTAAATATGGTAGTGGCGAAAAGCTAAGCCTTGCAACAACTAAAGTGGGTTCATACTATGAAATTAATGGCATTGAAAACAATGGCGAAAACATAACTATATTTATGGTTGTAACGCCAAAGCATGTTACAATTAAAACCGTTCGTGCATTCGATGAAAACACACATTATATGGTTGAAAAAGTTGATGGAAAAACTAACTACATTAACGAAAAAGAATATTCAGCATTCGAATTTATTGATAGTAAAAAACTTGAAGATAACACAATGCAAGTTACTTCAAATGGCGAAATAGTTTCAGATTGCAGAAATTATAACTTTAGTTCAATTATAGAAAAAGCTGGCATAAGATATAGGTTTGTGGGCTTTAGAGTTATTAATTTAGGATACAATGAGTATAACGATAATAGATATGTGAATAATCCAATTTATAACTCATCAGATTTAAGTGAGAACTTAGAAAATATTGAAATAAGAGGCAGTTATTTGTTAATTGCATTCTTTGAAAAAACATTTGAGTTAAATATTAATGGTTTAGTTGGAAATGATGAAAACAAATCATATAAGTTTAACCTAGAGTATTCAAACCTTGGTGAAAAAGAGTATTTGAAAGACCAAGGTAAATTAGCAAAGGTTTATATTGATAAAAACTCAAATTTCAAACTTGAAATTGTTAACAACTCAAACATACTAGATGATGGTTATGTGTTTGATGCAAGCGGTTCTCAATTGAGTGCAGGTTCATATAGCACAAGTGGCGTTGGCTCAAACTTTGAGTTGGTTATTAAAGGAAAATATAAGTTAAACAACATAACAATTGCGAATAACTCAGAATATGTTATAAATAAAATAGCATACTATATACCTAAAAACTATGGCTTTATAGAAAACACTAGCGATGTGGCAACAAAAATAAAAAATGAAAATGTTTCAATTGAAAGCAATGGAACATACACATTAAGTGTTGCTTGGGGTTCTAAGATTCAAACTTCGTTTGATAAAACTCAATCAGATAACAACTATGAATTGCCAAAGCTTGCAGTTAAAAACGAAAACGGTGAAACAATAAAAGATGAGATTGAAGTAAACTTACTATGTGTTGCGTTAGTTGAGTTGAAAGAGATTAAGGACTTAACAAATATAATAACAATTGAAGTTAAGCCAAGTGAAAAGAAAATTATTAAAGTTATCATCAATTCTTTTGGAGAGGATAATGATTTATCATATGAAATAAATGAAAACTCATATTCAAGTGGAGTGAAAACTGAATTTGATGCAAAAGCAAACGAAGATTTTGCAATTAACTTTAGTAACTTTTATCAAGCGTATAATCTAAACACATTTAAGGTTAATTATAAATTAAATGGAAAAGTGGGTGAAATAAACTTAACTTCAAATCAACTTGAAGATACTTATGGAAAATTAGAGATAGCTGGAATAAGACCAAAATATTTATGGAATTCATATGAGTTTATTGCAAATCTATTTGATGGGGGCTTGCTAGATTTAAATAGTGATATTTGGAAGGATTTCGCAGAGTTAAAAATGGAATTAACTATATATTGCAATAAATATAGTTATGGCCTTTCATTTGTTGATGATAAAAATAATAATATAACAAAGTATGTTCTAAATACCACTGGAGATTCAATTAGTGTTGCATATGGTTCAAATGTTGTAATAGCTAACCAACCAACAAAATTGGGTTACACATTTATAGGTTGGGCTAGGTATTTAGGAAATGGAAATTATGCCACTCAAACAACTTCACTTTTCGATATTGAAGCAAACACCTTGCAAATTATGCCTGGCTACTTTGGCGGTGATGAAAGTGTTGTTAAATATGAAAGCAATGAATACAAATTAACATATAAAGCAATATTTAAAGAAAACACATATTACATAAACTACTTTGCTTGGAAAAATAGTGATGATTTAAGCGAATATGTGCTAATTGATAATGTTAACGGTTTTGTAAATGAATACACTAAGAATAGTGATGGTTATTATTTAAGTAAAGAAAATGATAAAGTATCATATTCATTCAAAGGTTCTGAATTTGGCGAAAAACCATATTCAACTGGTGGAAGAATCAATTCAGTTTATGATTCAAATGGATTTATAACAACTTTTGCAAACGCAGATTTCTTAGGTTGGGTTTATAATGTTGCTTTTGATAGCTCTATGCAAGTTGACTCAAGTGTGAGTTATCAAGGTGAGAGCCTAGATGAAAAATTGCAATCATTTTATAATGCACTAACGCAAAACTTAAACGGAAAGTTAACAAACTATTCTCAAAAAGTTAATGAGTTAGGAAATGCAATTCCATACACTTACGAGATTAATGTGTATGCTGTTTATAGTTCAATCGTTACAATTAATTATCATTTTAACTTGCCAGATGCCAACAAAGATGAGGTTAAAGCAAAGTTTAAAGATAATAATAATGTGGTGGGCATTGATGAAGCAAAATTAACATTAACATACAATAGCTTGACTAACGAATATGTGTATGTTGAAAAAGTTAAATATGGTAATCCGAGTGAAAGCCTGTTATTTGAATTTAGTGGTTACACATTTGGTGGGTTCTATTTAGATTCAATTCACGAAAATTCTATTTCAAATAAAAATGTTTCAATTTCAAATAACACAATTCAGTTTAATCCAGCAAAAACAAAAACTGATGTTTATGTTGAATTTATTCAAACTGAGTATGGTTTTAAATTTGAAAATGTGTTTGAAAAAGGTGAAGCAGATTCAAGCATTGAGGCAGGTTCTAATTCAAATAAAATTGAAATCAAAACAATTGGTTATTTCACTTATGATTTAACTAGTGAATATCAAGATTTAAACTTAGATGAATCTTTGCAAGGCAATATTGGTGAAACTCAATATAAGCTTGAAAGTGGAATTATAAAGAAATTAGTTGATGGCAGTTGGATTAAAGCAAATGAAAATATTAAGTATTCATATAACAAAGCATATGAATATAACAAAACACGAAATGCTTATGTTTTAAATGGCAATGAGTTATTAACCATCAATTATTTGAATCGAATTTATTTAAATAATGGCGAGTATATTGATGCAGATAGTTATTCAAACTTGAGAGTACTTGTGAATGGTGAAGAGATTGGAATGGGCGCAAACAAAGGCACTAATAAGTCTCTTAAAGCATTAGAAGGTGAAAGTTTAGGTGTTGAATTTATTCGCCCAAAATGGTTAGATTTTGTTGATAGTGAAAATAATTTGCTTGTTGATTTAGAGTTCACTTTGAAAGAATACACAGTCTTATTTGGAATGACAGAATTTGAAGGTGGAGAGTTAATTGTTAAGCAATCAGTTGTGGTTAAGCTTGGCTCTAATTTTGAAGTTTTGAATCCAGATGAAATTGAATGCAAAAAAGATGACTATAAATTTAATCATTGGAATACCAAATCAGATAGAACTGGAACAAAGTTCGAACTTGTGAAAAATGGCTCACAATATAAAGTCGTTCTAACAAAAAATGAAAACATTGATAACGCAAAATTAAGTGTTGAAAACTTAGAACTTGTTGCAATATTCAACCCAGTTTATTCGCTAAATTTTGAGTTATTAACTGAAGAATCTAATGCACTAACTCAAATAAATGAGAACCGTGTTGCAAGCGATGGTTCTCATCTAACAGCAAGTGATATTGCGTTCGGAGAAGATAATAAATCATATAAGTTGATGAATTTTGAGTTGAAATATAGTGATGAAACGGGCAATCAAAAAATTGGTTCTGAAATTCATTTTAAGTTGCCTGAAATCACACGTTTTGGCTATAAGCTTAAAGCTTGGAAATTTTATAACGAGGGAAACGAATATTATATTCTTCCAAATAACAGCGAGTACTATTTGGTTCAAAATCAGAGTGTTTCTGACCATAACATATTTAGCACAAATTTAAATAACTTAGAAAACTGCAACAATATAATTGTTGGTGATGATCCAGTAACAACTAATCTTGAAGCGGTTTGGGAAGCAATTAAATTTACATTTAATTATTATGAGTTAGAGGAAGATGGAAACGGTTATAGATATG
Organism: Clostridiales bacterium; assembly: GCA_050872745.1. Taxonomy (GTDB): domain Bacteria; phylum Bacillota; class Clostridia; order Christensenellales; family UBA1242; genus UBA11490. The sequence goes on from JBNMHL010000039.1 coordinate 7,175, forward strand.
GTGATGATGCAGTTGAGACTTATAAGGTTGAATCAACGAACGTTGAGAACTTTAGGATATCTTATTCACCAAATCAAATATTAACTGGTATTCATCAAATCAACGACAAAGATGTTTATTTAATGGGTTTTAGATTAGATAATAGTTGCACCAGTATTTCATATAATGCAACTAAAGATTTTGAATATTTGATTAACTCAAGCTCAATCGTTATAACTAATAATGGTGTTGTTGAATTTCAAGATTTAGTTTCTGGAAATGAGAAGCTATCAACTGAATTGGGCTTAACTAATTCAAACACAACCATTAACCTATATGCTATCTATAAACCAGCATATAAAGTTGCTTATAAATATGGTAATGTTGATGCAACACAAGTTAGTGGGGAAATTTCAGATTCGAGTTTCTATTATATCGCTGAAAACCAATCATTAACATTGCAAAATAAAGCATTTGAATATAATAACAAAGCAAAACGCCAAGAAGGTTGGAAATATTCGTTTACCGATTCAAATAGTACCACTTACACATATTCATTCTTATTTAAATATGATGAAAATGGTAACTTAGATGGTTGGGGCGATATGGTGGATTATAATGGTAATCAATCATCTTTCTCAAATTTAATTGATATTGCGATTGATGCGCAAAATGGATTAATTGTTCCAGATAGTGTGGGCTATGAAATTGAGTTTGATGCGATTTGGAAAAATAAAATAACAGTTTCATTTGATTTTAGCGCAGTTGAAAATAGATTTAATTCTTACTCAGGTGAAATCATATCTAAAGATGGCAAATATATCACAAATAAAGACTACTATGAAAATGATACTTTAATTTTACCAGATAATAATGAGATTAACTTGCTAAAACAAGGTTATAGATTTATTGGCTGGACTCTATCTTATGGAACAAATGCGGATAACACAATTAACTACGATTCTATTACAAGGTTTAGTAAACAAGGCGAAAGTTTTGATTATTCGAGTGCTCCAGTAAGCAATTATTACTCTGCAGGGGATATCTATGGATTGAATTTTGGTGCAAGTATTGAATTAGATATTAATGAGATAAGTAAACTTCTTGTTGATGAAATGGCAGATCAGAAAGAAATCAAATTAATGCCAGCGTTTGCTAAAGAATATATTCTTAACTTGAATGAAGCGAACGATAATATATATAACGGGCTTAAGGCAGGTGAAACTCCATTCATAGATCAATATGGATTAAATGCAAACTTATATAATGCTAATGGCTATAGCAAATATGAGAAACTATATATTTCAGGAGTTATATCAGCATTTGAAGAGATCAGTTTAATTCGTGGAGAAGAAAAAGATATTTATCAAAACCCAATTAAAGCGGAAGACCTTGAAAAATTGGAAAATGCTTTAACATTTATCGGTTGGTCGTTTGTTTCAAATAATGGTCAACATAACACTATAGATGATGAAACATCTATTGATTACACGTTTAAAAACGGAAAAATCAAATTAAATGCTAATTTATTAACTAATGGAAGCATAACAATAATTAAAGCTGGGAAATTAACATATATTAACGCGTTTGCTAGGTGGTTAGGTGCGTTAAATATCAAAGTTAATTTTGAAAATCAAAATAATAAGCTCATAACAGATGGTTATGGTTTGGCAAGTGCAACATACACCAAACTTGATGCAAACACAGGTGCAATTAGTGATGGCAAGGAAGAAATAAGCAACGATGAAGTTTACAAATTCTTATGTGATCCAAACACAAAAGCTACTATTCGATTAGGTGTTAAGTGGGGCTATAAATTACCAACTGGCTTGATAATAAACGGCATTAATTATGGTTTATCTGGAAGTTATGATGATTTCACTATTTCAACAACTAATCCAGAAACTAAT
>JBNMHL010000040.1:0-8983 GCA_050872745.1 Clostridiales bacterium
AATCCCAAAACGGCACTGGCGATATTGAAATATATTAAAACAACAGCGCAGTCTAAAATTGTTGTGATGATTGGTGCCGCCATCATAGCTGGATCCAATTTTAATTTTTTAGCAAGCATAGGCATTGAGAAGCCAATAAAGTTTGCAATCAAAATTACGATAAATAATGATGAGCAGATTATAAGTGCTTTTGTTATGTCGTATTGAATCCAAACTCTAACAAACATAAATAAGCAAGCAGATGCTCCAAGCATTAGAGAAACTGCCATTTCTTTTAGGAAAATTTTGAAGTAATCTTTAAAGGTAATTTCATTCAACGCAAGCCCACGAATAATAACAGTTGAGCTTTGGCTTCCGCAGTTACCAGCGGTGTTCATCAAAACTGGCATAAACGAAACTAGCATAGGAACGGCAGCTAAGGCATCTTCATACTTTGAAATAAGCAAACCAGTGAATATTCCAAAAACCATCATAACCATAACCCAAATAATTCTGCTTGTGTAATGCTTCCAAACTGGAGTGTTTAGGTATTTATCATCAATCGCACTCATACCACCGATTTTAGAAATATCATCGGTAGCTTCATCTTCAATAACTTCCATAACATCATCAACGGTAACAATTCCCACCAAACGCTTTTCGTTATCAACAATTGGCAAAGTAAGCAAGTCGTACTTTTGGAAAATGTTCGAGATTTCTTCTTGGTCGGTGTAGGTGTAAGCAAAAATAACATTGTCTTCCATAATATCTTGAATTTTCGTTTCACCTTTAGACAAAATCAAATCTTTAATTTCAACCGTTCCAATCAAAACCTTTTTAGGATTTGTAACAAAAATTGTGTTGATTGTTTCTAAGTCGCTTCCAATTTTACGGATTTTTTCAATTGCATCATTAACAGTAACATTATCAACAACATCTAAAAATTCAGTTGTCATAATTGAGCCAGCGGTATCATCAGCATAGCTCAAAAGTTTGTTAATGGTGTTCCTTGTTTCAGCAGTGGTATTTTTTAAAACTTTTTTGACCACATTTGCTGGCATTTCTTCAATAAAGTCAACCGCATCATCAACGGCAAGGTCTTCCACGATTCTAGCAACTTCAGCATCAGACAAAGAATTAACAATCAATTCTTGAACATCGTTATCAACATAACTGAAAACATCTGAAGCCTCATCTTTGTGAAGTAAACGGAAAATAATTATAACATCGGCGGGGTTTTTCAGGCTCTCTAGCACTTCTGCTATATCTTGCACAAGCATTTCGCTTAGCATATTTTTTGCTTCTGAAAATTTCTTCTCAGAGATTAATTCTAGTAACTCATCTCTCACTATCTTAACCCTCCTTTAGTTTTAATTTTATTTTCTAATCATATATCTCCTTGCTAAATTTAATAGCACTCACAATATATCACACAATTTCAAAAAAAACAATATATTTAGAGAAATTTCTATACTTTTTAATTAAAAATTTTTCTTATCAATTCATATTACACAACCTAAAGTTTTTTCGTTACCATACCTTTCGCATTGAATAAGTGAACTTAATATTTTTTAAGTTATATATTTCTTTTGACACAATAAGAATGATGACTATGGCTGAGTTGCGGTTTGAAATTAACTTTATTTCACGCACCTTTAGGTAGTGTGAAATAAATTAAATTTCATTGCACAAAGCCATATCAATATATTTTAATCTAAAACGAAAAATTATTACATTTAGAAAAGTTTATTATCTATCATCAATCATTTGTTATATGCTCAAGTTTCGACCGCTGAATAAAGAGAGTGAGTTTAATAAATTTTACGAATTCTGCAGACCGTTAGGTCGAAAATAATATTTTAAAACGGAAAATTATTATATTTTTTTAAGTTATTATTTATCATCAAAAATTTATTATATCCTCAAGTCCTCGACCGCTGACTCCCATAAGAATGATGACTATGGCTGAGTTGCGGTTTGAAATCAACTTATTTCACGCACCTTTAGGTAGTGTGAAATAAATTAAATTTCATTGCACAAAGCCATATCATCATTCTTACTCTACTAACAGTAGAATCCCCCTTTCCCCTCTACTCTCCTACTCTAAAAGTGTATACCTTAAACTGATATTATTTCATTGATTAATTAATAGAATAATAATAAAATTTAATCGTTAAATCGAAGCGATTGATTTAAGATCGTAACCAAATAAAGTAATTTAAAAAACAAATTGCGAATATATTAACATCAAGGAGAGAAATATGAAAATAGCAATATCAGCAGAAAGCACAATTGATATGCCAAGCGAACTATTAAAAAAATTTGATATCAACACAGTGCCATTCAGCGTTCAACTAGGTGAAAAGTTGGCATTAGATGGCGAAATACATCCACAAGAAATATTTGACTACGTGAAAGCAACAAAAGTGTTGCCAAAAACAAGTGCAGTAAATGAATATCAATATGTGGAACATTTTGATAAGTTACTAAAAACTCACGATGCAATAATTCACTTCACACTTTCAAAAGAGATGAGTTGCGCTTATGAAAACGCGGTTAAAGCAAGTAAAAACTTTGAAAATGTTTACATAATCAACTCAAACAGCCTATCAACTGGAATTGCACTACTTGCAATTTATGCAAGTGAGTTAAGAAATAATACAGCGGATCCAAAAGAAATAGTGAATGCGGTTGAAAAAAGAATTCCATTCGTTCAAGCAAGTTTTGTTTTAGAAAAATTAGACTATTTAAGAAAAGGCGGAAGATGCTCAGCTTTGCAACTTTTTGGTGCAAACCTTTTGCAACTTCGCCCAGAGATTCTAGTTGAAAATGGCAAGATGAGTCCTTCAAAAAAATTCCGCGGAAATTTTGAGAATTGCGTTAAAAACTATTGCGAAGATATTCTAAACAAATTCAGCAACCCAGATTTGAAAACAGCTTTCGTTACCTACACCACCGCAACAGACACTATGGTTGAATCTGCGGTTTCTGCACTAAAAGCAAAAGGTTTTCAAAATATATTCACCACTCACGCTGGTGCCACAATCACTAGCCACTGCGGAGAGCACTGCTTAGGCATTCTATACATAAACGATGGAAATCAAAAATAATCATTTAAATAAAAATATGACTAGTTAAAAAATAGCAAAACAAAAAAATATAAATAAACATATCCTAAAGCAATTTTAAACTTATATTTAAACTGATAGCCAAATATTTTTAACTCTAAGCAAATTAATTTAAAACAAAAAAACACTACGTAATTAGATAAATCGTAGTGTTTTTTATTTGCAAATTTTTAAAAATTGATTCAGTTGAATTTCAGCTATAATAACCATAAGAAACAATCTTATTGTTTGAGTATCTTAATCCAATTAGCATTTTCACTCAACCCTTAGTTCATTTCTGGTTCATCTTGATTTGATTCTCTCTTTTGGTCAAGTTCTAGGCTACCTTCATCTTTAGCTATCTTATGACCATCTAAATCTTCAACTTTTAAAAGCGACTCTTCATCAACAACTTTTTTACTTTCTTCATTATTGCGATTTTTATAGTAGTTGCGATCTCTTTCAATTATCTTGCTATCTATTTCTCTTTCTGCTTCTTCAATTAGTTTTTTAATATCTTCTCTCATAAATTTCTCCACCTAAAAAATTATTTTAACGATAAAATAACTTCGATAAGTTTTCTAAGTTTAAAATTTGCTTTAACGCCACACAAATAAACATTCACCCACTTACATATCAAGCGAATCAACATCAATATTGGCATCATTATTTGCAAAGAAATCATCAATTGCTCTTGATGAACCAACAAACGATTGATGTTTGTTTGCAATGTCAGCCATTTCTTGAAAATCTCTAACGGTTACTTCTCTTTCTCCTAAAACTTCTTGAGCTTTTGTTTCTTTGCTTAACATTTCACCATATTGAGCACTCTTTTTCATGTTCTTATCGGCTATCGCGCCTGATAAAAATGTTGCAAGTGTGCAACCACCCATAACTGCAAATGCTGCAGGCAATTTTGATGGATCATCAAGCCCTGCTCCAGCTAAAGCACTTAAAAACATACCAGTTCCAGATCCAAAAAACCCGATTGTTGCGATCCCAGCCACTTTATCGTGAAAATTAATTTTTTCTTTTAAATCATCTATTCTTTTACTCATATTCCACTCCCCACCTTTTTCTTATTATAAGTATTTTAACATAATATTATTAATTTGTAAAGAACTAAATTAATTTAATTACCCACTAAAATACTCAACTCGAACCCATTTATGCAACGAAAATATTTCTCCGTTTTTAATACACAATTAATAATATTTACTAACCAAATTAAATGATAAATGAAAAATAAAAAAACTCTATGTTTCCATAAAGTTTTTCCATAAAAATATTAATTTTACTTGCATAAATTATAAAACAACATCAATAATCACACGCAATAAAACTTCTTTCTTACATTTCCTTATCATCTTTTATACCGCAAGCATCTAACCCCAAATGATAAAATCCGCTTATCAAAGCTGGAGTTCCTCCACCAAAAGCGATACCCACACATGCCGCCTTTCTATCACGGATTCTATCAATTTCTTCTATACCGTTTTTTATGTTCTCTGCACATTGCTTATCAACATCATTGCTAAAATTAATACTATCTATATTTTTTCCAACTGATTCTAAAGTTAGTAAGTTTGCGATTGCGTTTTCCTTATCAATCTCAAGTTTAGAAAATGTTCCCATTTGTTGCATAATATCTATTTTTAAAACTTGCTCATCATACCATTCTTGAAACTCAACAGACTCAACAACTTGTGCATAGTCAAGCACTAAAGACTTTTCAATATCTTTTGTGTCTCCAGGGATAGCCAAACCCATACCAGTTGCAAAAAAAGCTAAACAGCTAGTAAATGATGCTCCAGCTATGATTTTACCTTTGTTCTTTTCTAAAAATTCATTAAACTTACTCATACTCTTTCCTATTTTAAATTTTTAAATAATTCGATATTTTAACCATCAATATATTCGTTACAAGAATCATCTTTTTCTAAATCGACATCTGCTTCAATACTTGTTTGCTCATCGCTTGAATTATTTTCATCAATAGAAGAATCGTTTAAAATTTGAGATGTTATTTTGCAAAGTTTTTTAATTTCTTCAGTTTGCGCTCTCATTTCGTAGTCAGCAGAAATTGCGTAATCTGCCCACGCTTCAGAAATTTTAATTATTGATGCACCTATTAACGCATTTCCCATAGCACTATCACCATCAGCAAATGAAGCCACTCCACCTAAAAATGTTAATCCAGCTAAACCAGCATTCATCAATTTTGCATTATCATATTTTTTTGCCATTTCTGAGCATTTTGCTACTTCAATAGTACTCTCACTTAAACTATCATAAAATTCGTTTTTGTTCATATTAATTCACCTTTCATTATTACTTAATTCTATAACTTTTTCATTAAAATTTGTTTTTATATGATGATTATTTTGATTGGTTTCTCCTTGAATTTGCTTTTGTGATGAAAAAAGGGAGTCAGCATTACTTTGATGAAATCAAAGGCGACTTAAAACCCATTTTAAGTCGTGAAATTTGCGTTCCCGCAGATTTCCAATGCTGACTCCACCCCTAGCCAAACCATATTAAATTAAACAACCCAACCAATCAAAATAAAGGTCTATAATAAATTTATAAATACAACGCCAAAGCATTACATATCAAATTCATCAATAGCCATTTCATCAATATCAGATTCTTCAACACCATTTAAAATATTGTTGCCAGCTTTTTCAGCAACTTCATTTCTCACTTGTTGACTATGTTCTAAAATTTTCTCAAATTTTTCAGCACTTGCTTGTTGAGCTCTTGAATCGTATACTGCAGATGCAATTTTAGCACCAATATTCAAAACAGCACCAGCCATAGCAGTTCCAATTCCAATTGCAGAAATAACAGGATCTTCACCCATACCAAATGCAGTGGCAGTGATTCCAGCAACTGAAACGCAAACTCCAGCAGCAGATGCTTCATCTAAAGCCTTAGCAAGCTTTGCGTTTTTCTCTCTTTTATTATCTAAGTTTTTTAAAATTTGATTATATAATTCGTTATTCATTTTATCCACCTCTTATTTTTTTATCCGAACTATTCTATCATATATTTTATTAATTGAAAATAGTTAAAAAGTTTTTTGTGCACATTGCACATAATGTTTAGCATTATTTTAAATTTTTATGTGCAAAAAAAATCACGGTTAAAGTACCGTGATTATATGTATTTTAATTATTCACCAACATATGGAATTAAAGCCATAAATCTTGCTCTTTTAACAGCAATAGTGATTTCTCTTTGATGTTCAGCGCAAGTTCCAGTTTGACGGCGTGGTAAGATTTTGCCTTTTTCTGTGATGAACTTTTTAAGCTTATTAACATCTTTATAATCTATTGAAGAAACGTGGTCAGCGCAGAAAGCACAAACTTTTCTTTTGCCACCCCTTCTAAATTTCTTAGTAGGAACTAACTTTTCTTCAACAAGAACTTCTTCTAAACTCATCTTTTCGCTCATAAATATTCTCCTTGAATTATTCTAGTTATAAACTAGTAAGTAGTTAATTTTTAAATTAGAATGGAAGACCTTCATCATCGATTGTTTCTAATTTAGCAACATCATCTTTAGCATCTTTCTTTTCAAAAGAACCATCTGCAGTTTTTGTGCTAATGAACTCAACTTCTTCGGCGATAACTTCGGTAACGTATCTTTTAGAACCATCGGTTGCATCATAGCTTCTGCTTTGAATGTTTCCAACAACGCCAACTTTGCTACCTTTCTTTAAAAACTTATGGCAGTTATCTGCAAGAGTTCTCCAAACAACAACGTTGATAAAATCAGTTTCTCTTTCACCATCAGCATTTGCATATCTTCTTGAAATAGCAAGAGTGAATCTGCAAACTGAAACGCCAGTGGTTGTGGTGCTGATTTCAGGATCTTTGGTTAAATTACCAATTAAAATTACTTTATTCATAAATTTTTCCTTAAACTAATTAAATTTCTTTTTTAATGCATAATGCTCTAACAACGTTCTCATCAATTCTCATAGAATCATTAAGAAGTTTAGGTAACTCAGCTTCAGCATCAAATTCAATTAAAACGTAGTAACCTTCTTTCTTGTAGTTAATAGGGTATGCAAATTTTTTAACGCCCCATTTATTAACAACTTGAACTTTGCCTTTATTTGCTTCAATCATCTTTAAGTATTTATCTGTAACTTGTTCTCTTTGTTCTTCAGTTAAAGATGCTTGAAAAATTGTAAGCATTTCGTATCTACTCATAAATAATACCTCCTTTTGGACTAAACGGGTGAAAAGTTCACCAAGAAAAGTAATAATACTTCACCATACGAAAGTATATCAAATACAAACAAAAATTGCAAGGTTTATTTAAAAGTTTTTTTATCAGTGATGTGTTATGCAAGGTTTTATCATAATTTTCTATAAAAATAAAACTTTTTATATCTATGATTAATTGCTCAAAACTTTATATTCTAAAAGTTTCAACTCCTGTTTTGGGCTCAATATGTGTTAAAAATATTTAACATAATTTTCTATATCCAAACTCATTTATATTGCTTCAATAAATTTTCTATAAATCACCTAATATTTAAGTATGGGCTATGGGGAGTTCCCGCACAAAACGCGGTTTTGTGTGCGTGCGAGTTTCTCGCACGCGATTTCAAGCATTCGCTTGAAATCAGGGAACTCCCCTCCTCCAGCGGAACTCCCCTCCTCCAAATGAACCATTATAACAAATGTTTTCACAAACTGCTCAACCTTATAATCCAAATTTATCAAACTAGAATTCAATGATTATATCTTTTAAAATCAAAGAATATTAAAACTAATCTGTTAACTCATTAATGTTTTTCCCACAACATATAACCAAACTCACTCTTGATTTTATCACACATTTATGCTAATATAGAAAAAAGAGAGTGAAGATATGAAAAAATTTATGATAGATTCAAATATTTTATTAAACTTTGAAAAACTTGTTAATGAGGGCGAAGAGTCAATTTACCCTGAGTGGCGAGAAACCATAAAATATCTTTGGAATGCAAACCTAAATAATGAAGTTGAGTTATATCTTCCAAAGCAAGCATGGACCGAAAACCTTGGTGCAAGCGAGGATGCAGATTTAAACGCACGAATTATTTACTTTACCGGTAAATATTTTAGTGATAGAATCATCCCAAAGAATAGTGATAACAACAAAGATTTAGATCATTACAAAAGATACTTGATGGCGCCAAAATTATTTAAACCAAGAAGCAAAGATGATATGTTTATCGCTGCGCAGTGTGCTGTTTGCAATATGGATCTAATAACATACAATAGCAAAGATTTTGGTAAAGGCAGTGAAAGCCCTAGAGCAAAAGCAATTGCCGAATTTAATGAAAGCTTCGGTTATCATTCCAAACCAATTTCTCCTGAAGAAGCGGTTGAACTAATAAAGGAAGATAAAAGCAACTCCCCATTAAGCAATTAATTTGTAACATCATAAATCTATAAAACTCTAAAGAAATCAATTTTCTTTAGAGTCTTTTTTTAACATAATAATAGAACTTTGAATATATAAAAATATATTATTTATTTAAAGGTGTTTCTATGACATTTTCAGAACTAAACGATTCAATAATTGAATTGAAAAATGTGGATAACATTGACTTTTTTGTGTTAGGAGATAGTTTGCTTGGTCAACAAATATATTGTGTGCATGTGGGCTCATATGCTGGAAACCAAATTATAATAGAGGGCGCAATTCACGCACGCGAATATATAACTGCACCACTTCTTGTTGAGATAGCAAAGTATTTAGCACCAAAGCAATTAAACGGTGGAATTTATATAATTCCTATGGTGAATCCAGATGGCGTGCGGTTAGTTTTAGATGGCACAAATTGGTTAGCTTGCGAAAAGTTACGTGAATTTGTTGTAAATGTTAATAATGGA
>JBNMHL010000041.1:0-8938 GCA_050872745.1 Clostridiales bacterium
AAACAAAACAACAAAATCAAAAACAATATAATAAAAAAAATTCATGTAAATAAAAAAGGAAAAAGATATGGAAAAACATGAAGTTGAAGAGATTTTTTCAAAAATCGATAACAGCAAAGTTTTAGAAGTTCAAGTTAAAGATGAAATTGAGAAATCTTTCATTGCCTATGCTATGGCGGTTAACGTTTCTCGTGCTATACCAGATGTTAGAGATGGATTGAAGCCGGTTCATAGAAGAATAATATATGCTATGGGTGAGCTAAACCTATTTAACGATAAGCCATTTAAAAAATGTGCACGTATCGTTGGTGATGTTATGGGTAAATATCACCCTCATGGTGATAGCGCTATCTACGATGCTTTGGTTCGTTTGGCTCAAGACTTCACAATCAACTGCCCTTTAGTTGATGGCCACGGAAACTTTGGAAGTGTTGATGGAGATAGCCCCGCTGCTCAAAGGTACACTGAAGCGCGTTTAAGCAAAATTGCGTTTGAAATGTTAAACGGAATTGATAAAGAAACGGTTGACTTCTACCCTAACTTTGATGATAGTGAAATGCAACCCGTTGTTTTGCCTTCTAGATTTCCAAATTTGCTTGTTAATGGCTCAGATGGTATTGCGGTTGGTATGGCAACAAATATTCCACCACACAACCTAAATGATGTTATCAACGGCGTTGTTGCCCTAATCGAGAATCCTGAGATTGATATTGATGGTTTGATGCGATATATACCAGCACCAGATTTTCCAACCAAAGGCATAATTTTAGGCGGAAAAGGCATAAAAGATATGTACAAAACGGGTAAAGGTACGTTCATAATAAGGTCGAAAGCCGAAATTGAGGATTTCAACAACGGAACAAGGCAAAGAATTGTTATAACTGAAATTCCATATCAAGTTAACAAGGCAAAGCTTATTATGCAAATTGCCGACCTTGTTAAAACTAAGAGGATTGAAGGAATTAGTGATATCAAGGAAGAGAGTGATAGAGAAGGAATGAGAATTGTTATCGATATCAAACGCGATGCAAATGCTCAAGTTGTTCTAAACACCCTATTCAAACACACTCAACTTCAAATTGGATTTGGTGCAATAATGCTTGCGCTTGTTGATGGTGTTCCAAAGATTTTAAATTTAAAAGAAATATTGAATTACTACCTATCATTCCAAAAAGAAGTTATAACAAGAAGAACAAAGTTTGATCTAGATAAAGCCGAGCAAAAGGCACATATTTTGCGTGGACTTGTTATTGCACTTGCAAACATTGATGAAGTTATTAGGCAAATTAAACTTTCTGAAGATAAGGCAGATGCTATTCAAAAGTTAACCACCCTATTTGAATTATCTGAAAAGCAAGCAACTGCGATCCTAGATATGCGTTTGCAAAAATTAACAGGTTTGGAAGTTGAAAAAATAAAACAAGACTTGCAAGTAACTGAAGATTTGATTAAAGAATTAAAGAGTATTTTGGAAAGCGATGAGAAAATTTTAAATATCATCAAAACAGACCTTCAAGAAATTAAAGCAAATTATGGTGTTCCAAGAAAATCTGAAATTAGTTTCGATTATTCAAGCATTGATATTGCCGATTTGATTGAAAAAGAAGATGTGGTTATTTCTTTAACTCATGGTGGCTATATAAAGAGAATGCCAGTTAGTGAGTATAAGGCTCAACATCGTGGCGGAATTGGTGTTTCTGGGCATAAAACAAAAGAAGAAGACTTTGTGGAAAATATTTTCCTAACAAACACACATGATGAATTGTTATGCTTTAGTAATGCGGGCAAGGTTTACACAATGATGGCATATGAAGTTCCAGAATCTGCTAAAGTGGCAAAAGGAAGAGCGATTGTTAACTTGCTTCAATTAGATCAAAATGAAAGAATAACAAATATTATTCCAAGAAGTGCGGTTAAGCAAGGTTATCTTGTTATGGCAACAAAATCGGGTTTAATTAAAAAGACTGATTTAACCGAGTTTGAAAACATAAGAAAAGGCGGAAAAATTGCAATTAAGCTAAACGAAAACGATGAGGTTGTTAGTGTGTTTGCTTCATATGGGCATAATGATATTTTGATTGCAAGCCATTCTGGAAAATGTATAAGATTTAATGAAACCGATGTTAGAGTTATGGGAAGAGATACTCAAGGTGTTAAGAGCATTAGATTGAGTGATGATGACTATGTTGTTGATATGGTTGTTGTTGATGAAAAATGCGATATGTTCACTATCTCTGAAAATGGTTATGGAAAGCGAAGTGACCAAACTGAGTATAGAACTCAAAATCGTTTGGGATTAGGAACAAAGGCGGGTGTGTTTAACGAACAAACGGGTGCACTTGTTAACTTAAAACAAGTTACTGAAAACGATGATGTTATGATGATATGCTCTGATGGGCAAGTTATTAGAATTAAAGCAACTGAAATTAATAAAATCACAAGAAACACAAAAGGTGTTAGATTGATGAGATTAAAAAACGATGCTAAAGTCGTTTGCGTTGCTGTTACACCAAGCGTTGAAGAAATTGAAGAAAAAGCGGTTGAATTAACTGAAAGCGAAACTGCTAATATTAATACTGAAATCGAAAATACCGCAACCCTTTCCCCTGCAATTGAAGATGATTTAAGCATTGATGAGGAAACATCAACTGACCAAAGCGTTGATGATTTGCTATAGTTTAATTGTGCGATGTGTTATAAAGTTAGTTTTTAATAATTAAATATAATCCGATGAGTTTATGATTTGTTGCTTATTAAAAATTGGTGGGGATTATTATTTGATTTTTAGTTAAAGCTAATTTGTGTTTATATTGATATATTAATAAATAAAAGTTCATAGGTTAAAAGTGAATTTGAGTTGAATTTGCTTTATAATACCTATGAATTTTTTATTATATTTATATATATAGTTTGCGTGGATTAATTAATACTATGTTTTAAACTGTATTTATAAAATATTTTGATTTACCGCTTTGCTATATATTAACAATGAAAAAATATTTTAGAAACTTATTAAAATAACTTGACAATATATATATATATATATATAATGGGGGTATTTTAAAAGGAGGATGAAAAATGAAGAAATACTTAAGTATGGCTATAGCATTATTCTTTGTTGTGCTTATGGGTGTAACAGTTGTTGGCTGTTCATCATCTGTGGCTGGAACATATTATTTTGTTTCAATTGAATGTGCTAAATATGATGAGGAAGGAGGGCCAACTGGTGAAATGATTACATACAAAGTTGGTGACTCTATGCCTGACCTTGCAGATCCTGACACATCAATTACTTTAACCAAGGAGTATGCTAAAGTTGTTTTAAATAAAGATGGATCTTTTTCTTTTCAACTAGCTGGCGTTGAAGCTAAAGGAACTTGGAAAGATGGTAAAACTGAAATTGAGCTTACTGCTAATGTTGAAGATGGTGAAACAAAAACAATTAAGTTTGCTAAAAATGATGGTAAAATTAGTTGTGTTGATGATGGTATGAAACTTGTTTTATCAAAGTAATTTAATTATTATTTATTAACAACTAAAAAGAGATTGCGTTGATTTATTTATATGCAATCTCTTTTTTTAATACATACTTTGGTTTTTTAAATTTTTTAATATGCTTGGCTTATTGAATGTGCTTTGCTTATTTTATTAATTTTGTTTAAATATACTTAATTTAGTTTGAAATGTACTACTTATTTTTAGTCTGTTTATTATTTATATTAGATTAATAAAGTGTTTGTTATTTAATATGTTAGATTAATAAAATGTTTGTTTAATGATAGTTTCAATATAGTTTAATTTTGTGAAATTGTATTGATTTTTTTTGTGTTTTGGTGTATCATTTTTTATTATGAAAAAGAATTTAAATAATAAAAGTTTATCAAATAAAAATTTTGAAGAAAAAACAATTTGTGCCATAAGCACCCCTATTGGCGTTGGTGGCATTGCAATAATTAGAATGAGTGGTTCGCATAGTTTAGATATTGCTAACCAAATTTTTTTGCCGTTTGGTAAAGATAAAATTGCAGATAATCCAAGGAAACTAATTTTAGGCAAATTAAACGCCGGCTCTTTTGAAGAAAAATGTTTAACTGTTTATTTTAAAAATCCTTATTCCTACACTGGCGAAGATATGGTTGAGTTTCAATGCCATGGCGGAACGGCTGTTGCTGAAGGCGTGTTGAAAGCGTGTGTTAATGCTGGGGCTAGTTTAGCTGAGGCTGGTGAATTTACTAAGCGTGCATTTATTAATGGTAAGGTTTCGCTTGATGAGGCTGAGGGTGTTATTGATGTTATTAATGCTGAAAGTGAAAGTGAGATTAAAGCTGGTTATGGATTAGTTGCTGGCAATTTGAAAAAACAAATTGAAGAAATTCAAGAAAGATTAACCACTATTCTAGCTAAAATTGAAGTAACGATTGATTATCCAGAGGAAGAGTTGGAACAAGAGACTGCTCAAGATGCATTGAGTGAGCTTAAATTAGTTTTATCTGATTTGAATATGATTAAAGAAAATAGTGAAGTTGGTGTTAAGTTAAAGAGTGGTTATAGGGTTTCAATAATTGGCAAAACAAATGTTGGAAAAAGTAGTTTATTAAATGCGATGCTTAATTTCGATAAAGCAATTGTTACCAATATTCAAGGCACAACTCGCGATTTAGTTGAAGATATGTATGTGTTTAATGGTGTTAAATTTATTTTGATTGATTCTGCTGGAATTAGAGAAACTGATGATGTGGTTGAAAAGATAGGTGTTGAAAAATCTAAGAAACTATTAACTGAAAGTGATATTATTTTATTTGTGGTTGATGGTAGCGAAGATATTCAAAATGATGATATTGGCATATTAAATCAACTTTCTGACAAAAACGCCATACTTGTTGTTAACAAATTAGATTTGTTTGATAAGTCTAAAATTGAAAATAAATTTGATAAAATCTGGAATGGAAAGAAAATTTTCATTTCTGCTAAAGATAGGAATAATATAACAGCTTTAAAATCTATGATTTTTGATATGCTTATTGACAACAAAATTTTGAATTCAAATATTTTATTAACAAATATTAGGCACATAAATTTGATTAATGATGCGATTAAGTTTGCGAATCAAAGCATTGATGCTATAAACAATAATATGAGCTTAGATATGGTTTCAATCGATATTCAAAATATTTGGAATGCGCTTGGTGAAATTACTGGAACAAGCAATACAGATGAAATTATTAATACTATATTTAGTAAGTTTTGTGTTGGTAAATAGCTCGATATCATTTTTTACTAGGCTTCGACCTGATGGTCTGCAGAATTCGTAAAAAATGATATCTCGCTATTTTGGAGTTTAAGGTCGAGGATTTGAGGATATAATGAATGGAATAGTTATGGATAATATTTTTATGTAAAATAATCATTTTGCGTTTTAGATTTATTGTGTATTTATGGGGTATAGGCCTTATATTAAAACTCCTTTTAGTTTTTAAAATACAATAAAGACAATCTATTCCTTTTAAGGACTAGGATAAAAACTATGATTTGTATATAATATAAAAAAGAGAAACTTATGAAAAAAGAAATAATAAAAGATTTTGATGCTATCGTTATTGGTAGCGGACATGCGGGTTGTGAGGCTGCGCATATATTAGCAAAAAAAGGTGTGAAAACTTTGCTATTAACATTAAATTTGGATAGCATTGCTTTTTTGGCGTGCAATCCTAGTGTTGGCGGAACTGCTAAAGGTCATTTAGTGTGTGAAATTGATGCGCTTGGTGGCGTTATGGGAAAGATTGCTGATAGCGCTGCTATTCAAAGGCGTATGCTAAATGCATCTAAAGGTCCTGCTGTTCAAAGTTTGCGTGCGCAAGAAGATAAGGTTATGTATCACACTAATATGAAAAAACTATTGGAAAAAACGCCTAACTTAAAAATAAAACAAGGCGAAGCGTGTGATATTTTAGTTAAAAATGGTAAAATTGTTGGTGTGAAAACCGCTCAAGGAGACACTTTTGCATGTAAGTCAATTGTTGTTGCAACTGGCGTTTATTTAAATAGTGATATTATTATTGGAAATTATGTTAAAAATTGCGGTCCAAACGGTTTTGCTAATTCATCTAAACTAACAAATTCGTTGATAAAACTGGGTTTTAATGTTAGAAGGTTTAAAACTGGGACTCCTGTGCGTATTGATTCAAAAACCATTGATTATTCAAAGTTGGAGATTCAAAAAGGGGATGAAAATATTCAAAGTTTTTCATTTGATAACCGAAATAAGAAAATTAAAAATGTTGCCGATTGCTATTTAACCTACACTAATGCGGAAACACATAAGATAATTTTAGATAATTTGAAACTTGCACCAATGTATAGTGGTAAGATTAAGGGGCTTGGCCCAAGATATTGCCCTAGTATAGAAACAAAAGTTGTTAGATTTGCTGATAAAGAAAGGCATCAATTATTTATTGAACCAGAAGCTTTAACAACTGATGAAATTTACTTGCAAGGCTTTAGCACCTCAATGCCAACTTTTATTCAAGAAAAAATGGTTAAAAGCTTAAAGGGCTTTGAAAATGCTTTTATAATGCGTGATGCATACGCTATTGAATATGATTGCATTGATAGTTTAGATTTGTATCCAACTTTAGAGAGTAAAAATATTAAAGGCTTGTTTTTTGCTGGTCAAATTAATGGTACTAGCGGTTATGAAGAAGCTGGTGCACAAGGCTTACTTGCTGGGATTAATTCGGCCCAATATGTTTTGGGTGAAGAAATGCTCGTTTTAACGCGTGATAATTCATATATTGGTGTTTTGGTTGATGATTTAACCACTAAAGGAACTAATGAACCTTATAGAATGATGACATCACGAGCTGAGTATAGGCTATATTTAAGACAAGATAATGCCGATATCAGATTGACAGAAATTGGCAGAAAGTATGGTGTTATTGACAATAGCCGATGGAATAAATACAAAAAACGCCTTTTAGACATTCAGCGCATTTATGAAATATTAGGTAGAAGATACAATAAAAATTCGTTTTTATTTAAGTTATTTGAAGAAAAAGGTGAAACATTTATTGAGGGTGGTTTAACTTTAATAGATGCATTAAAAAGAGCGAATATTCAAATCGAAGATTTAATTAAAAATGTGGAAGAACTTCAAAAATATAATATTTTGGATTTAAAACATGTTGAAACCGAAATAAAATACAAAGGGTATTTGCAAAGGCAAGAAGTTCAAATTAATCAAATGAGAAAACAAGAAGAAACTGTTTTACCTGACGATATTGACTATTTTAAAATAAAGGGACTTAGAATTGAAGCTCAGCAAAAATTAGATAAGATTAAACCTTTAAATTTAGGTCAAGCAAGCAGAATTTCAGGTGTGAATCCTGCTGATATTGCCGTTTTAACTGTATATTTAAAGCAAAATAGAAAAATTAATGCCAAGGAAAGTGAAAAATAGTGAATTTTAATGAAAAATTAGTTAGTGCTTTGAATTTAATAGGAATAAAACCTACTGAAGAGCAGTTGAAAAAATTTCATATTTTATATAATGAATTAAATGAATATAATAAAAAAGTAAATTTAACCGCAATTACTGATGAAGAGGGTTTTATTTACAAACACATATTAGATTCGTTAATTCCATATGATGAGATTAATAATTTTTTAGGGAAAGAGGGGAAGTTATTGGATATTGGTGCTGGCGCTGGATTCCCATCGATACCGTTGAGTATTATGATAGATAGCTCAAAAATTACTGCAATTGATTCAGTTAATAAAAAAATAATTTGGCTTGAATATATTAAGAAAATGGCTAAATTAAGCCGTTTTTTACCGATTCACACACGATGTGAGGAGCTTGCATTTAACGATAATTTTAGAGAGAGTTTTGATGTGGTGGTGTCGCGAGCGGTCGCTGAATTAAATACTCTTTTAGAATATGCAATTCCTTTCGTTAAAATTGGTGGTGTTTTTCTTGCTTATAAAAGTGTGGGGGTTGATGAAGAGTTAAGCAATGCAAAAAGTGCTATTTCGATTTTGGGTTGCAAGCTAATTGATAAAATAGAGTTTAAAAATGAGAAATTAGGTGATAGAATTATTTTAGTGTTTAAAAAGTTGGGTAAAACACCAAATAAATATCCTCGAGGAATGAATAAGCCAAGGTTAAGCCCTATTAAGTGATTTTATATATTTTTGCATATCTTACTCGCCTTATATATTGCATAATTTATCTTTAATACATTTTATTTTAGTATTGGATTCATTAAAAGCGTGTTTTGAGGCATATTAATAGATTTTGCGGTTAATTAAAAATTTGTTGATTGATAGTTTTAAAAAATTGATATAATTGGGTTTGGGAATAACATAAAGCAAGTTTTAATACTTAGTTATCATAAAATTAATTATCAATGCGATTTATAGGTCTATTTATTAAGTGTTATAATAGTTTAATTAAAAACAACTAATTATTTTTAGTTGTTTTTTTGTTCTTTTAGTTGTTTTTAGGTTTGTTATATGGTTTTACGCTTAAAATGGTGTGATTTGGGTTGTGTTATTTGTTTGTTTAGTTTAGTTTAGTTTAGTTTATTTTATTTTATTTGTTTAGTTTTGTTTTCTAGGTTTTAAATTAAACAAAATGTTTCACGTGAAACATTTTTATAAAATTTAAACTTATTTTATTACTTAATTAATATTTTAGTATGTAAATAAATTATATTTATAAGGCTTATTATTATGAATTGTTTAGCTTGATTGTTTAACTTGCTTTTTTGTGTAAATTATAAATATTATTTTCATTCAAACGAAAAATGTTTCACGTGAAACATTTTTAATGTTTTATAATTAATCAATATAATAGTTATTGATTTAATTAATCAATATAATAGTTATTGATTTAATTAATCAATATAATAGTTATTGATTTAATTAATCAATATAATAG
>JBNMHL010000042.1:0-8625 GCA_050872745.1 Clostridiales bacterium
CAGCAATACTATACTAATGTCATTTATTTAAATCTTTTCATATATATCACTATGATTAAAAATAAGAAAATTAATAATAATAACCAAAATGCAACATTAAGTTTGTGTATGATAGTAAAGAATGAAGAAAAGGTGCTAGAAAGATGTTTACATTCAGTAGATGGAGTTTTTGATGAGATTATAATAGTGGACACAGGTTCCACTGATTCAACTATAAATATTGCAAAAAGATATACAAATAAAGTGTTTGAAATAGAATGGATTGATGATTTTTCCTATGCACGCAATTTTTCTTTTTCAAAAGCAACAAGTGATTATATCATGTGGCTTGATGCAGATGATGTTGTGAGTGATATAAATAGAAAAAAACTAATTGAAATCAAATCAAATAATTCGAAAGATGTTGATGTGTATATGTTGAAATATAACACAGCTTTTGATGAAAACAATAAGCCAACGTTTTCGTATTATAGAGAACGTATCTTAAAAAGAACAATGAATTTTAAATGGAAAGATGAGGTTCATGAAGCCATCACGCCAAGAGGAAATATTAAATACTGTGATATAGAAATTGAACATCGCTCAATAAAAAATGGAGTTAGTGATAGAAACCTAAGGATATATGAAAAGATTATTTCTAGTGGAAAAATTCTAACGCCAAGGCAAAAGTTTTATTATTCTAGAGAATTATATTATAATGAAAAATATGATGAAGCAATCAAATCTTTTAATGAATTTATAAATTCTGATAAAGGTTGGATTGAAAATAGCATAAATGCCTGTTTAGATTTAAGCTATTGTTATATTGTAAAAAAAGATCTAAACAACGCCTTGGTTGTATTATTTAAAAGTTTTTTGTTAGATAATCCAAGGGCTGAAATCGCATGTCAAATAGGCTATGTTTTTCAGCTTAGAAAACAATATAATCTGGCAATATATTGGTATAAGCAAGCTCTAAGTATTCCAATAAATCAAAAATCAGGGGCGTTTTGTATGCTAGATGCATATAATTATTTGCCTTGCATTGAATTATGTGTTTGCTATTATAATTTAGGTGATATTGAAAATTCAATAAAATATAACAACCTAGCTGGAAAGTATAAACCTAACGATAAAAGCTATATAAATAATCTCAAATTTTTTCAAGAAAACAACTTTATTAAATCATAAATTTAAAAAAACTTTGCTTGACAATTTTTATAAAAATTATCATAATACATTGTTATGATATTTTTTATTACAAAGAAAAATATTATGAAAAGGAGAAAATATGCTAGTTTTAAAAAACATTTCTAAAAATTATGAAATTGGCAAGAAAAAAGATAAAAGCTATCAAATTGTTCATGCATTGAAAGAAATAAATTTAGAATTTAGAAAAAATGAATTTGTTTCTATCTTAGGCCCTAGCGGTTGCGGAAAAACTACTATGCTAAATATAATTGGTGGCTTAGATAAATATACTTCTGGTGATTTAATTATTAACAATAAATCAACAAAAAAATATAAAGATTCAGATTGGGATACTTATAGAAATCATTCGATAGGATTTGTTTTTCAAAGCTATAACCTAATTCCTCATCAAACTATTCTGCAAAATGTTGAATTGGCTCTAACACTTTCTGGTGTTTCAAAGGAAGAGCGAAAGAAAAGGGCTATAAAGGTTTTAGAGAAGGTTGGGCTAAAAGATAGAATAAACACAAAACCAAATCAATTATCTGGTGGTCAAATGCAAAGGGTAGCAATTGCAAGAGCTTTGGTAAATGATCCAGAAATAATTCTAGCCGATGAACCAACTGGGGCTTTAGATAGTAAAACTAGTGTTCAAATTATGGAACTATTGAAAGAGATTTCAAAGGATAAATTAATTATTATGGTTACCCATAATCCAGAATTAGCAGATAAATACTCATCTAGGATCATAAAACTTCTAGATGGTAGCATAATTGATGATTCAAATCCATATGACTCTAGTAAAAACAAAATTAAAGATGATGTTGTTTTAAGTGTGGCAAATGATAAAGACTTAAGTAAAAAGGATATAATTAAGAAAGGCAAAAAGAAGCGAATGAGCTTTTTCACGGCCTTAGCGTTAAGTTTTAAAAATCTTCTAACAAAAAAGGCACGCACATTCTTAGTTTCATTTGCTGGAAGTATTGGTATTATTGGAATTGCATTGATTCTTTCAGTTTCTAGCGGATTTCAAACATATATAAATAAGATTCAAGAAGATAGTTTATCTTCATATCCAATAACAATTGAAGAATCAACATTTAATCCAATGACAATGCTATCTAGTATATTTTCATCAAACGATAAAAAGGCTAACCATAGCAATGATGAAGTTTATGCGTCTGAAGCAATAACAACGCTTTTCAGCACGGTGGCAGATGCTGCAAAGCCAAACGACATAAAAAGTTTTTATAGTTACCTTCAAGGGCATTATGGGGAAATTAAAAACAATGTTAATGCTATTCAATACACATATAATCTAAATCTAGAATTATATAATCAGCGAAACGAAAAGATATTGCCTAAAAGTAAAGCATTGTTTAATGTAATTCTAGCATATTCAACTATCTATTTTGAAAACCTTGCAAATGTTGAAATAGTTCAAGTTGGCGAAAACTATGAGATTCAAGGTAGGGGAACAACAGCTGAAGAAAAAACTAAAACATATGGTTTTATCAAAACGTATATTAATGAAGAAAGTATGAATAAGTTTATTGCTGATGGAGATAAACTTACTATCACTAATGGTGAACTAATAGATATTATTGACAATATTATATTTAAAAAGTCATCTTCAAGTATGGGTGCTATGAGTTCGTATTCAATAAGAATGTTTTATGAATATGACCTTGGTGCAGTATATGAGATGATCGATAATGAAGAATTAATCAAATCTCAGTATGATATTGTTGCTGGTAATTGGGTTCAAAATGAAGATGATGTATTATTAGTTCTTGATTCTAATAACGAAATTGATGATTATGTTTTGTATTCGCTTGGGATGTTATCATACGAAGAAATGATGACTTCTATAAAGAAAACGGTAACAAATCAAGAAAATAGTGTTTCAGTTAAATATGAAGATATTGTTAACTCAACAAGTGAAATAAAATATAAATTGATATTGCCAACTAGTTACTATAATGAAACAACCGCAAGTGTGGATAGAGGAACAATAAGTGAAGCAGATTATGTTGAAAAATTAAAGCAAGTTTACTCCAGTGATGAATTAGTTAATTTTATTAATTCTCATTCAAAAGAGATAAAGATAAGTGGCATTATTAGGCCTAAGAAAAATGTAACAAATGCATGCTTAAAATCAGGTTTAGCATACTCTAAAAAACTAACAGATTTATTGATCACAGAATATAATTCATCACAAGCTGTTCGCGATGGGAAGATTAAAATTATAGATAAATCTAATCCAAGTTCTATAGCAATATATGTTGCAACCTTTGATGATAAAAAAGTGATAAATAATTTTATAGACACTTATAATAACTCTAGGGAAGATGAGTCTAAAGCTATCACTTATAACAACACAATAGATGTTTTAATGAGCTCTATCACAACAATAATTAATTCAATAAGTTATGTGTTAATAGCGTTTGTTTCAATATCATTGGTTGTTTCAAGTATAATGATTGGAATTATAACCTATATTTCGGTTATTGAAAGAACAAAAGAAATTGGAGTTTTGCGTTCAATTGGTGCAAGCAAAAGAGATGTTAAAAGAGTGTTTACTGCTGAAAGTTTAATCATAGGATTCACAGCAGGGGTGTTTGGAATTATTCTAACTTTAATACTTTGTATTCCAATTAATATAATTGTTAACGCCTTAGCAGGCATAGCATCAGTTGCACAACTTCCAGTTTTAGGCGCGGTAATATTAGTTGCTATTAGTATGGGATTAACATTTATAGCAGGTTTAATTCCAGCAAGAATTGCCTCTAAAAAAGATCCAGTTGTGGCCTTAAGAACTGAATAAAGTTCTAAAATCAAATAAGAATATTAAAATTTAAAATGCATTTAGGAAATAGAACCTAATGCATTTTTTTATTTATTTGTTATAATTTTATAATTTAATGCCTTTTTGATAAACATATCAATAATTGTCACTTAAATAGGTGGTTTTTTGTCAAAAAGTCACTTTTGAATTTTGTTTGGTTCTAAAATTGAAAAAATATGAATTAATTTTTTGGTTATGTTAACCGAAAAATTAATAGTCTTTTGTTTGACTATGATCATTAAATAGTGGTAGCATACAAACGTGATAATAACTATATTTAGTTTTTTATTGCATTGAATAATACTATATATTGATTATTATGCAAAATAACTCATATATATTAGTTTCAAAAGATAGGAGTTATAGAAGATGAAAATTAGTGGGTTGTTGAAAGTCTCTCTTCTAAATTATCCTGGTTTAGTTTGTGCAACGATATTTTTGTCTGATTGTAATTTTAGATGTCCATTTTGTCATAATTCATCTATTGCTAAAGATGAATATGAGAACTTGTCTGAAGATGATGTCTTAAATTATCTTGAAGAAAGAAAAAAAATGCTTGATGGTGTTTGCATCTCAGGTGGAGAACCAACTATTCATAAGGATTTAGAAGAATTTATAACTAAAATAAGAAATTTAGGGCTTAAAGTTAAACTCGACACAAACGGATATGCACCGCAAGTCTTGAAAAACTTGCTCGATAAAAATTTGCTTGATTATATTGCTATGGACATAAAAAATTCTAAAGAGAAATATTCTGAAATAACAGGAACAATCGTTAATATAGGGCATATTGAAGATAGTATTGATTTAATTATGAATAGTGGAATTGATTATGAATTTAGAACAACACTAGTTTTAGAATATCACACTTTATCTGATATAGATAAAATTGCCAAAAGAATCAAAGGTGCAAAAGCATATTACTTGCAAAACTTTGAAGATTCAGGAAATATTATGCAAAGTGGATTACATGGCTTCAAAAAAGAAGAAATGTTGAAATTCCAAGATGTTGCAAAAAAGTATGTTCAAAACACTAACGTGCGTGGTGTGGATTAAAAAGGAGAAATGATTATGTATAAAGTTTTAAAAAGAAGTGGAGAAGTATCTGATTTTAATATTGAAAAAATTGAAACCGCAATAAAAAAGGCATTTGATTCTCAAAGTAAAAATTACAATGATAATATTATTCAATTGTTAGCACTTCGTGCAACTGCTGATTTTGAAAAGAAAATAAAGGACAATATTATTAACGTTGAAGATATTCAAGATAGTGTTGAAGTAGCTTTAATTGAAGCGGGCTATTCGGAAGTTGCTAAAGCATATATTTTGTATAGAAAGCAACATGAAAAAATTAGAGATATAAACAACACATTGATTGACTATAAAAATGTAGTTGATGGTTATTTAAAAATTGCAGATTGGAGAGTTAAAGAAAATTCAACAGTAACATATTCTGTTGGAGGATTAATTTTATCTAACTCTGGAGCAATAACAGCAAATTACTGGTTGAGTGAAGTGTATGATGAAGAAATAGCTAATGCTCATAGAAATGCAGATATACATATCCATGACTTATCTATGCTAACTGGTTACTGTGCTGGTTGGAGTTTAAAACAACTAATTAAAGAAGGGTTAGGTGGTGTTCCAGGTAAAATTAGTTCATCTCCAGCATCTCACTTATCAACACTATGTAATCAAATGGTAAACTTTTTAGGTATTATGCAAAATGAATGGGCTGGAGCTCAAGCTTTCTCATCTTTTGATACATATCTTGCTCCATTTGTTAAAGTTGATAATTTAACTTACAAACAAGTTAAACAATGTTTGCAATCATTCATTTTTGGTGTCAACACTCCTTCAAGATGGGGAACTCAAGCACCATTCAGCAATATTACTTTAGACTGGGTTGTTCCAAATGACTTGGCTGAATTAAATGCAATTGTTGGCGGAAAAGAAATGGACTTTAAGTATAAAGATTGCAAAAAAGAGATGGATATGATTAACAAAGCCTTCATTGAAATTATGATTGAGGGCGATGCCAATGGAAGAGGATTCCAATATCCAATTCCAACATATTCAATTACCAAGAATTTTGATTGGTCTGAAACTGAAAACAATAAAATGTTATTTGAAATGACTGCTAAATATGGAACACCATATTTCTCAAATTATATCAATTCAGATATGGAACCAAGTGATATTAGAAGTATGTGTTGTAGGCTAAGGCTTGACCTAAGAGAATTAAGAAAGAAATCAGGTGGTTTCTTTGGAAGTGGTGAGTCAACTGGCTCGGTGGGTGTTGTAACAATTAACCTTCCAAAAATTGCTTATCTAGCAGAAAATAAAGAGGATTTCTTTAAACGTTTAGATAAGTTGATGGATATTTCAGCAAGATCATTAAAAATTAAAAGAACAGTTATAACAAATTTACTTGAAGCAGGATTATATCCATACACGAAAAGATATCTTGGAACATTCTCTAATCACTTCTCAACAATAGGTTTAATTGGAATGAACGAAGTAGGTTTAAATGCTAAATGGTTAAGAGCTGATTTAACTCACGAAGAAACTCAAGCTTTTGCTAAAGAAGTTTTAAATCATATGAGAGAAAGACTATCTGATTATCAAGAAGCATATGGTGATTTATATAACTTGGAGGCCACACCAGCTGAAAGTACAACATATAGATTTGCAAAACACGATAAAGAAAAATATCCAGATATTATAACCGCTGCTGGCGAAGGTGAAACACCTTACTACACAAATAGTTCTCACTTACCAGTTGGCTTCACAGAAGATGTGTTTAAAGCTCTAGATATTCAAGATGAACTTCAAACTCTTTACACATCTGGAACTGTTTTCCACACATTCTTAGGTGAAAGACTTCCAGATTGGAAGGCGGCAGCTAGTTTAGTAAGGAAAATTGCTGAAAACTATCAACTTCCATACTATACTTTAAGCCCAACATATTCAATTTGTAAGAATCACGGATACTTGGTTGGAAATCAACCAATTTGCCCAGAATGTGGTGAAGCAACTGAAGTAAATAGCAGAATCACAGGTTATTATAGGCCAGTACAAAACTGGAATGATGGAAAAGCTCAAGAGTTTAAATCAAGAAAAACTTATGATATTGGCTCTTCTATAATTCATAAAGATAAGAAGGTTGAAGAACATAAAGAGTGTGAGTGTGATAGTTGTGAGTGTGAAGATGCGGTAATGCTTTTCACAACTAAAACATGCCCAAATTGCAAAATGGCAAAAACTTTCTTAGATAAAGCAGGAATAAAATACCAAACAATAGTGGCTAATGAAAATAAGGATTTATGCACCAAGTTTGATATAAAACAAGCTCCAACATTAGTTGTTGTTAAAGGAAACTTAGTTGAAAAAATAGTTAATGTTTCTAATATTAGGGCTTATGTTGAGAAAAAATAATGAAGGAAATTTAAATGTTTGACATAATTATAATTGGTGGAGGCCCAGCTGGTTTAACTGCAAGTATTTATTCTGCAAGGGCTGGAAAAAAAGTTTTAGTAATTGAAGGAGCAACTTTAGGTGGTCAGATAACTTCATCACCTAAAGTTGAAAATTTTCCTGGTTTTAAGAGTATCTCGGGAGCTAACCTTGGAGAAAAATTATATGACCAAGCAAGCGATTTGAATGTTGAATTTGAGTTTGCAAATGTTGAACAAGTTAGTGAAAATAATGAAAAAATAATCGTTAAAACCGATAATGGAGTATTTGAGGGGATAGCATTAATTGTTGCAACAGGTGCAAAACATCGTCATTTAGGCTTAGAAAATGAAGAATCATTAATAGGCAATGGTGTTGGCTATTGCGTTGTTTGTGATGGTGAGTTTTTTGAAGGTAAAGATGTTGCAATAGTGGGTGGGGGAAATAGTGCAATTATTAGTGCACTATATCTTTCAAACATATGTAAAAGTGTAAAAATAATTCAAAACTTGGAATATTTAACTGCTGAAAAGAGTTTACTTGATGAACTTAATACTAAGGCTAATGTTTCGGTTGTATTAAATTCTGTTGTAACTAAATTAATTGGTGAAGATGAACTAAAAGCTATTCAAATTAAAACGGGTAATAATATTTCACAGTTAAATATTGATGGTTTGTTTGTTTCAATTGGTCAAGTTCCGCAAAATGAAATAGTTAAAGATTTGGTGGAACTAGATAACTTTGGCTACATTAAGGCTGATGAATCTTGCCTTACAAGCAACCCAAAAGTATTTGTTGCTGGTGATTGTAGAACGAAAAAATGTCGTCAATTAACAACAGCTGTGGCAGATGGAACTGTTGCAAGTATTATGGCATGTACATATGTGGATAAAGTAAAAAAATAAAAGTGGTGTTTGATATTTTAAGGGGTGAGGAGAAAGCTCACTCCTTAAAATAAAAATAAAGAAATCAATAGTGAATTATTGAAGATAATTCTCCTAAAAGTTGCCAATAAAAATTATGTAAAAAAAAATATTTTTTCTAAAAAAATTGATGAAAAAATATTGACAATAATTTTAAACTTTGATAATATATAATCACATGTTTGTGAAAACAAACATTTTATATATATGGGGGTATAGCTCAGTTGG
>JBNMHL010000043.1:0-8332 GCA_050872745.1 Clostridiales bacterium
AATATCTTATTCTTTTCCCAAAAATCAATAACTCTTGGTTGTAATTCTGAATATTGTGGTTTATCATTCATTTCTTTGTAAGCCATAAAACAAACTCCTTGCTTAAAACAAAATTGTAATTAAAGCATTATACAATATTTCGCACAAAAATGCAAAGCATATTGGCTTTTTATTAAAATAAGTGTAAGGCGGACATAAACAACGAATAAACAAAAAAACTAACTCACGATAGCGTGGGTTAGTTTTATAATTTATTTATTATTTAAAATCAAATTTCAATCAACTTCCAACAACAATTAAACCAATTCATTAATATAATCAACCAATTCAGATTGGTGAGTTAGAATATTAATTTGATAAGAAGATTTCATTGATGAAGCAAGTGTAACATTCTCAGTTTGGAAATAAATTTTTGTTTGAGTTAAATAATCATTATCCTTAACTTCCATAATAATTGAGTAGAATTTCACTTCTGTGTCATCAATTGTGATTGTTTGTTCTGTGTTGTATTTGAAAACTAAATGTTTGTTTTCAGTGTTTGTTAAAAGTGAATTAATGTTTGAAGATGTTAATGAAACTTTCTTAAGTTCAAAAGACACATTATTTGTTTTTTGGAATATAGATGTTAAAATTTTTTCTTTTGACGCTTTATCAACTAACTTTCCAATTTTTGCAAAAATTTCTGGATCTTTTTTATTAACTTCGCCTTGAGCCAACACATCTTTTTCTTTGCCGTTTGAATAAACAGTGATTGATGTGTAACCCTTTTGGATATAGTTTGCATATGGTTTAGAAACGCAAGCCAAAGTAACAACAACGATAACTAGTGCTAAAACCACACCAATAACTGACCATAGTGTTATTTTTTTTCCTGTACTCATTTCTCTTTGCCCCTTTATTTATCTTTATCTTTTTTTGTTGATTTTTTTGTTGTTTTCTTAACTGATTTTTCTTCTTTTTCAGCCTTTTCAGCCACTTTTTCCACTTTCTTTGTGTGGGCTTTCTTAGGTTTTCCCGTGGTTTTTTGCTCTTCATCTGAAACTTTTTCTTGAGTTGAGTTTTCATTCTCGCTCTTGGCTTCATTTTCAGAATCAGTGCTATTTTCAGAATCAGCGCTATTTGCTTTCGCCTCTTGATATTTAGCTTTTATTCTTAAAGTATCTAACTTAATCGCTTCAAGCTCTTTATCAGAAATAACCCCCGCATTTTTCAAAGCAATAGCAGTTTGCTCTTTCATTTCTTGCATTTTGATTTCTTGCATCATTTTTTGTTCTTCCTGACGCTTTCTATCAAATTCTTTTCTTTGCTCGATTTTTTCATTCAATCTTTTTGCAACTTCGGTGTAGTCTTCACCATTCATAATTGCATTTACTTCATCTTCATAAATTGTTTCTTCTTCTAGAAGTAAGTTGGCAAAATTATCAAGAATATTTTTATTTGATTTCAAAATATTTGTTGTTTGCTCATAGCAAGTATCTAAAATATCTTTGATTTCATTATCAATAATGGTTGCAAAACTTTCACTATAATTGCTCTTTGTTTGATAATCTCTTCCAATAAACACTTCATCAGATTTACCCAAACTCATGCATCCTAACTTTTTGCTCATTCCCCATTCGGTAACCATTCTTCTTGCAATCTCAGTTGCTCTTTGAATATCAGAGCTTGCTCCAGCAGAGATATCACCAAACATAATTTCTTCAGCAACTCTTCCACCCATAAGCATACAAATTCTTTTGTTTAGCTTATTTAAAGTGTATTGATCATCATCGTTAGCAGGGCGAGTTGATGTGTAACCCCCAGCCATTCCTCTTGGAATTATTGAAACTTCATGAACTTCATCACCAAAGTCTAATAGTTTTGCAATAATTGCGTGGCCAGCTTCGTGGTAAGCAGTAAGTTTTTTTGTGTTTTCAGTAACAAGCCTACTCTTCTTTTGTGGCCCCATCAAAACTTTGTTGATTCCCTCAGTGATATCACTCATATTAATTGTTACATGGTTATTTCTAGCAGCCATAATTGCGGCTTCGTTTAAAAAGTTTTCAATATCAGCACCAGTGAATCCGCTTGTTAGCCTTGCTAAAGCGGTGAAATCAACTTCGCTATCAATTGGTTTATTCTTTGCGTGAATTTTGATAATTCCTTCTCTTCCTTTAACATCTGGAACGTTCACATAAATTTGCCTATCGAATCTGCCTGGTCTTAAAAGTGCAGGATCTAGAACATCGGCTCTGTTTGTGGCAGCCATAACAATAATACCATCATTACTTTCAAATCCATCCATCTCAACTAGCAATTGGTTCAAGGTTTGCTCTCTCTCATCGTTTCCCCCGCCAAGGCCAGCACCTCTTTGCCTTCCAACCGCATCAATTTCATCAATGAACACAATGCAAGGTGCATTCTTTTTAGCGGTGTCGAATAAATCACGCACACGACTTGCACCCACACCAACATATAACTCAACGAAGTCAGAACCGCTAATGCTAAAGAATGGCACATTACTTTCACCAGCAACTGCCTTAGCAAGCAATGTTTTTCCAGTTCCTGGTTGACCTACCAACAAAACACCTTTTGGAATTCTAGCTCCAAGCGCCTTAAATTTTTCTGGAGTTTTTAAAAATTCAACAATTTCTTGTGTTTCTTCTTTTTCTTCATCAGCACCAGCAATATCTTTAAATCTTATATCGCTTCTTTCAACCATTCTTGCTCTATTTTTAGAGAATTGGTTTCCAACTCCGCCTTTTGAAGATAACATTCTAAATAACATAAAGCCAATGAAAAGCATAACGATTGCACTTGCATAAGGAAGAATTGTTTCAATAATTCCAGCAGATGGAGTTGAGCTAATTCTTTCAATTTTTTTAAAATCTTTGAATGCTGTTATATCAGTGCCATCAGAATATGTGATAGTTGTGATTTCAGGATTCTCCACAACTTTAGCTTTTGCAAAGTCCACTTTTTTATTGAACTCTTCAATATATGAAATAACTTTTTCCAAATCAATTGCAGTGTTGTAAGTTAAATAGTAATCGCTATATTTAGGGAACTGATTCTTCTTAATTGAACTACCACTCATTCTAATATAGATAGTTCCATAAGTGTTATACCCTTCAATATAAATATCTTCCATATGGTTTTCACCATTGCTATTCATAATGGCACTAATGCTTTTTTCACCATCAACCGTGATTTTTTCACCGTTATCACCACTATTAAATATATAAAAGCACACTATAACCACAAGCACTAATAAAATTAGCGATAGTAAAGTACGCCCGTTAGATTTTTTCTTATTTTCCAAAATAAAAAAGCCCTCCGATAATTTTAGTCAATATGGATTATATCACACCGCAAAAATGTTGTAAAGCAATATTCTATTAACTTTACCCCTTTTATTATATATATAAACATTAAATAGGGCTTATAAAACGAGATAAAAAACTAAAAATGTCTAATTTAGAATTATATGTTATGCAAAAGTCAAAAGGAGATAATGATTCATCAGGATATTATGAGCATAAGCAACTTTCATTCAACTATATTAGTTGAAATATTACGCTTGCTCACAGTTTTATTAATGACCACACATAAACCACAAATTAACATGAAAGTTGCTTTGCAAATTTTAATGCAAAATTTATACTTTGCGCCATAAAATAAGCCATTTTTAGTACTGAATTAATTCCAATGTTACGAATAAAGTTATAGTCCTTCATTCCCACATCCCCAACAACCCCAATAAGTGAAATATCGCCCATTATCTTAAGTTTTTTATTAAAAAACCCAGCTGGAACAACTCCACAATTTTGCATTTTCACGCAAAACATTTCTTGAGGATAAGATAACGTTGCATCAACCACAATAATCTTAGAATTTGGGTGCTTTAACTTAATATATTTATATGCACTTTCCACATTTTTCGAATTAATCGGATTTGATAAAGTGCCATACACAAACGCATTCACTTTAAACTTTTTTATTAAATATTCACTCACAATTGGAGCCAACGCATCTCCAACAACTCTATCGCTTCCCACACACATAAACACTGGAATTTCTTTTTCCTCTCTCAACTCATAGGCCAAATCCAATCCCATTTTCAAACTTAACTCATGTTTTTCAGAATTATAAATCATAAAATTTCACCTTTTCTTTTTCTCTATTATTGACCACATTCTTTTAAAATTAACTCACAAAACAAAAAATTTGAAAATATTAATGACTTTTTCATATTTCTATGATAATATTTAAATAAGAATAAAGTATATTTATTTTCGTTTCGATTAATAATTGAATAGGCTTAAAAGAGTTTTAAAAGGCTAACAATGCAATGCTGAATAAAACTTTTTAAAATTTTAAACTGCATTACATTTTGTTATCGCACTGCTCTAGTTTAAATTGATTTAATATTGATAATGGAAATAAAAGAAAACAAGGGGAAGAAATGTCTTGGTTTGATATTATTTTTATCGCAATAGTTGCCATATTTGCAATTATTGGGCTATGGAAAGGGTTGCTGGATAGCATTTTAGGTTTGGTCACAACCTTAGTTTCAATTGTTCTTTCTATTTGGTGGGCAAAGCCAGTTGCAAAGTTTTTAAGAAGAATTGTTGATATAGACAATATTTTTTTCAAAATGCTAAAAGGTGCTTTTGCTGAAAAAGAAACAATTAAGGTTTTAGGCGTTATTAGTTTAACGCGTGAAAAACTATCGGCATTTTTAACCGTTGCACTATCCGCCGTTATAATTTTTATTTTAATAAGATTAGCCGTTTGGGTTGTTTCGAAATTATTTGATTCAGCAACCGCATCAAATAGTGCACTATCTGGGTTGAATAGAGTTTTCGGGCTTGTGTTTGGTGTGGCAAAAGGCTTGGTTGTGTGTTGTGCAATCCTTGCTGGGTTGTATGTTGTTGGCAACACGGGACTTACAAAAAATTTAGATGCAAAACTAGATAACACAAAAGTCGTTAGTTTCTTTTATAAATACACTGGCGACTATGTAACCGAAAAATTAAACGCATCAAAAATCCAATCGATAATTGATGACATGAAGATTGAAAAACGCGAAGATGAAATAAAGGATGACGTAGCTAAAAATTCTGATGCATGGTTCATTAAAGAATCGTACACCACCTCTGATTCCGATAAATCAACATTCATAAACGATTTAAACTACTCAAAAATTAATTACTATAATAGTAAATCAGAGAAAACCGAGATTCAGTTAAACAGTGAATCTATAAGCATAAAATACTTCCCTAACACAGAAGGCGCAGAAGCGGTTTCGCTTGACTCAGTGTTCTCATTAAAAGCAGATGAAACAAGTAAAACAATAAAAATCAAAATAACCTACACCACATCTGATAAGGATTACAAACTAGAGTATTTAATCACAATCAATAAACCAACCGAATAAACATAAATCGCCTAATAACTTTTATAACCCTAAACAAATCCATTTTAATTACACAAAAAGCCCCAAACTAAGGGGCATTTTTATTAAATCAAACTCAAAATTGAAAAATTGTTGAGGTGTTTTTAAACTCCACACCAAAAACTCACACGCGGAACAACATCATTCCATCAAACACATCCTCGCTAGTTATATCAATTTTTAACTTTCTAAAAACTTCCTCGTTGTTAGGCGTTAGAATAACCGATGAATGAGCTTTTGCTCCCGCTAGCAGTGGTAATGTTTCTAAAGCTTTTTTTGCCATATCATTTGTTGTGGCACAAATCGATAAAGCAATTAAAATATCCTTCAAACTCAATTTATAGTTTTTGTTATTTAAATAATCCATTTTTAAAGTTGTGATAGGTTTTAAAATTTCAGGCGATATTAATTTAAATTCATCACCAATATTTGCCAAAGTTTTTAGTGCATTCAAAATCACGCTAGCACTTGCCGATAAAATATCAGTTGTTTTTCCAGCAACTATTCTGCCATCGTTTAATTCAATCGCAATGCAAGGCGTTTTTGTTTTCATCGCTTTTTCAATTGCTGGCTCAACACATTTTCTTATGTTTGGTGTTAAATTCATCTCCTTCATAAGCATCTCGTTTTTTTCTAAGGCAGACAAAGTTCCTTGACCACGTTTGAAATCAACCTTTGCTTTCAAAAATCTTCTAACAATTTCTTGCTCACAAGCATCTTTCACTTTTTCTTCATCATCAATGCAAAAACCAACCATATTAACACCCATATCGGTTGGCGAAAAGTAAATGTCTTTTCCATAAATATTAAAAAGAATTTGCCTAACAATTGGAAATGTTTCTAAATCACGATTGTAATTAACGGCAACTTTCCCATATTTTTCCAAATGATAGTTATCTATCATATTAACATCACGCAAATCAGTTGTGGCAGCTTCATATGCAATGTTCACAGGATGCTTTAAAGGTAAGTTCCAAACTGGGAACGTTTCAAATTTTGCATAGCCTGCTTCCACCCCACGTTTTTTCTCATGGTAAAGTTGGCTTAGGCAAGTGGCTAATTTTCCACTTCCTGGTCCTGGCGCTGTTACAACCACAATCGGGCGAATGGTTTCCACATAATCATTTGCACCATATCCGTTATCGCTTACAATTGTTTCAACATCATTAGGATATCCTTTAATGCACTTGTGGTAGTAAACATTGATATTGTTTGCTTTAAGCAAGTTTGCAAACTTAACTGCATTTGGTTCTTGGTTAAACATCGTGATAACAACCGAATTAACCATTATCCCAAGTGCCCTTAATTCATCAATTAGCCTTAAAACTTCTCTATCGTAAGTGATTCCAAAATCTGCCCTAATTTTGTTGTTTTCTATGTCCTTTGCACTCACACAAAAAAGGATTTCGATATCATCTTTCATTGTTTCCAAAAGTTTTATTTTGTTGTTTGGATTATACCCCGGCAAAACCCTTGATGCGTGCAAATCATCAAATAGTTTCCCACCAAATTCAATGTATAATTTTTTACCAAAAAGCTTGCACCTTTCTAAAATCTTTTCTTTCTGAATTTGTAAATATTTTTCGCTATTAAATGCTTGTTTTTCCATAAACTTCCCTACCGTGTTTTTATTTATTGTATTGTTTTGCTGGTTAACCTCCAAATAATTAAACACATCTTTTTTTAAAACTTTAAATTTTGTGCAACTTTAATACTATTTGAATTATTCAAAACAACGCTTTGCTTTGCCTTGCACATAATAACCTTTAATGAATATAACTATTTTCCGTTTTAGATTTATACACTCACTCAGCTTATTAATTTCTTAAACACACAATCAATAAATAAATCAAAAAGAAAAAATTTATTATATCTATTTATATTTATTATTCATAGTCCAACATTTATTATTTCCTCAAATACACAACAAATAATCAAACAAATAAGGCGTCCTTGTGTAAGGGAAGCTGTCACGAGCGAGAGCGGAGTGACTGAAGGGTTGTTCCCCACTTATACTATCTCTTAGTTGAATATTTTATCTTTAGTAAATTTTATAATATAAATCTAATTTATGCATTATTTAAATTATAAAGCAAGTTTTATTTTATTCTATGTTAAAACTTAGGAATTGTAAAAAAATAAAAAGCCCTTTTAAAAGTGAAGTGAACTTCCTAAAGTTGCCTAACTTTTGGGGTTCACTTCACTTTGGGGTGCACCCCAAAAGCTCTTATTTAATCAAATAAAAATTTATTATAGAAAAACATCTAAAAACCTAAGTTAATCTTAATTATCAAATTCCAAAAAGTTTATTTAACCAAAACGAAAACTTGCTAGTTCCATAAGGCACAACCATTCGCACCTTCCCTTGAATAGCACTTTTATCAACCGCACCAAACCTTCTGCAATCCTCACTCACCAAACGATTATCTCCCATGCAAAAATATGCATTTTTAGGTACAACATACTCATAAAAATCATCACTCTCATCTGGCGTGCCATTATCGTTTTTAACCACAGTGCCCTCAATATAATTTTCGCCACCAAGCATAATTTTTTCTAACTCATTGCCAGTTCGAGTTAATTCATCGTGCCTTTTAAGTTCCTCTTTAATATAGTTTTCTTGTTGCAATTCACCATTAATATATAACTCACACACACCAGTTTCATCATTATATTCATAGCGAATTCTATCTCCTCCAACCGCGATAACTCGCTTAATTAAACCTCTACCATTAACTTTGAAAACAACAATATCGCCTTTTTTAATTCCGGCGAATCTATTCACATACACAACATCACTTTTATTCCCACCCTTTGCGTTTAGAGTTGGTTGCATACTTGTTCCATCAACTTCTGCATCAAAAAACACAACCGCGAACACAATGTATGAAAGCA
>JBNMHL010000044.1:0-7877 GCA_050872745.1 Clostridiales bacterium
AATTTAGATGGTTACTGTATGTTTACTAATGGTGGGTTAATAACGCGTGCGGGAACGATAATGGGTGGAATATATCATAAAAAGGATGTTGCATGGTTAGGATTGATTAATTTAACTAGTCCTAATTATGCAAGGTTAGGAATTGGTACTGAATTGATAAAAATGTTTGAAACAGCTATAAAAGAAGAGGATACACATCATATTACGGGCCACTTTATGCCAGTTGATCCAAGCATTTCAACAAGAGAAGGAACTTTAAAATTCTACGAAAAAAATGGGTTTGCACTTTGTGAAAATAAATTTAATAATAATAATAAGTTAGAAGTTATCTATAAAAATTTTGACGATGAATTTAATCCTAAACGTCCAAGTGAAAATTATATTGAATCAGAAGATTATCCATACTCTGTATATCCGTTTTGTTCAAATCCAGAAGGCTATTTTTTTGATTAAAAAAATCTAAGGTGAAATTATGAATGAAGAATTATATTTAAATCAATATAGAAACGAATTTGTTAAGCATTTAATAGATGAGAATCCATTTTGTAAAACAAAATTAGTTGATGGAAGAGATGAGGGAAAGTATTTAATTGCATCGCAACCAATAACAGATTCATTTGATTCAAAAACTTCAGAAGGTTTAATTCAAACGTATAAATTTATGGGAAGTGAACCATTTGTTGTTGGGAAGCTAGAATGCGAGTTTTTCAAGAAAAATGCAGTTGCGTATTTAGGTCTTATTGAGTTATATGGCGCAAGATATTCAAATTTAGGTTTGGGTTCAAAAATGTTGCAAGTTTTTGAGGCTGAAACACTTGATATGTCTATAAAGCAAATATCAGGGATTTTCTCACCATTTAAACCTGAAATAGCAAGTCAGAATGCTGTGGCAAGTTTTTATTTTAAGAATGGTTATGGTCTTTGTTGTGATTACAGAGATAGTAAAAAAGACATTCTATACAAAAATTTCGATGCTAATAACAACCCAATTCCACCTATGAAAAATTATGAAGATACAGAAAAATATAAATTAACTATGTTGCCATATCTTTCTGATGATGCGTTTGAGGCTTTAAAAGATTGTTACTTAAAATTTTCACAGGAAGATTATGGAAATTTTGATATATATGAATTATAATCTAACAATCAACTTATTATTTAAATATAAGCAGAATTAAGTAGTAATCATATTTGAGTTAAAAATAAAGATTGATAGCAACACAGCTAAAAGCGGTAAAATTGCGCAAAAATTAACTTGCGTGATTTTTTTTCAAATTTTTCAAAAAAATTTAATAAAAATTGTTGACAAAGCATACACTTAATAATATAATACTCTAGCACTCAAGATGAAAGAGTGCTAACAAATAATAAAAACGATTGCTAACGAAAGGAGGTAATGTGGGAGATTTAGATTTTTCGTTAAGCGAAAGAAAGAGGGATTTGCTCTTGAGTGCGGTTGAAGGTTATATTGAAAATGCCTTGCCAATAACAAGTGAAAAAGTTCAAAGCACCCATTTCCAAACATTAAGCTCAGCGACTTTAAGGAATGAATTAAATTCTCTTGAAGAAATGGGATACCTTAAAAAGTTGCACACAAGTAGCGGTAGAATTCCAACAACAAAAGCTTATAGATACTATGTTGATTCAATAATTGGCAATGTTTCATTTGATGAAAAAATGATTAAAAAAGTTCAAGATAGTTTCATTAGTAGAAGTTCGTTTTTAAAAGATGTTGTTGATGAAATAGCTAAAAAGATTCAAAGTGTTATTGATTATCCAGCAGTTATTCAAATTGAAGGTTATGAAAACCTCTTACTTGAAGCTATTAATATAATCCCATTATTAACGGGTGAAGCTTTGGTTTTAATTAAAACAAATGCTGGAATCATAAATAACACAATTAAGTTAAAATCTAATTTAACTGAAGAAAATTGTAAAGATGCAAGTAAATTTTTATCAACTAATCTAGCAAATAAAAGGATTGAAGATATTGTTAATAATTTCGAAGATTATTGCAAGTTATTCAAATCACAAATTGGATATTTTGAAGAACTTCTTCTATCAATAACTGAAATGTTAAAAGAGTTTTCATCGAAAAAAACAAGTATGGTGGCTCGTGGAAACACGGCAAAGTTGCTTGAAGCACCAGAATGCAAGGATGTAGACACCGCTAAAAAGTTTATAAATGTTTTAGAAAATGAAGAAAAAATAAAGAAAATAGTTAAAAACATTGATGATAACACAAAACAAGATGTGGTGTTTTCAATCGGAAGTGAAAATAGCGAAGAATTAGATGATTATAGTATTGTTAAAGCAAATTATAGTTTATCTAATGGAATTATAGCAAGTATTGGTGTTGTTGGTCCCAAAAGGCTTGATTATGCAAGGATCGCTTCAGTGCTTAAATTTATAGCAGATGAAGTAACTAAAAACGAAAATTCAACAAATCAAAACAAAAAGGATTAGCTATGAATAAAGATAAAGAAGAGAAAAAGTTTGCTCACGAACATAAAAATGATGTTAGCAATAGTAAAGAAGGTGTTGAAAAAGATACTCTAAATGCAAACAATTGTGAAAAAAAAGGAAGAGATTGTAAGGAAACGGAGTATCTTGAACTTGCTCAAAGAATTAAAGCTGAGTTCGAAAATTATAAAAAACGAAATGCAGAAATTGCTGAGCAAAGTAAAATCAGCGGAATGATATCGGTTATAACGAAATTGCTTCCTGCCTTAGATGGTTTTCAAAAAGCAAAAGAAATCATTAAAGATGAAGATGTTTTAAATGGTGTTATAATGATTGAAAACCAAATAAATAAAGCTCTTGAAGATTTAGGCGTTAAGAAGATAGAGGCAGTTGGTAAGGAGTTTGATCCTAATTTCCATAATGCAGTGCTAGCGGATAATGATGCAAATTATCCTGATAACATCGTTCTTGAAGAATTACAAACAGGTTTTATGTTAAACGACAAAGTTATTAGATATAGTGTTGTTAAGGTTAATAGATTAAGTTAATTTTAATAATTTCAAAATGCGAATATAGTAAAAATGAAAAATGAAAATAAAATTAAATTTAAAGGAGATTTAAATATATGAGTAAAATTTTAGGTATTGACTTAGGTACAACAAATAGTTGTATGGCAGTTATGGAAGGTGGCGAAGCTACTGTTATAACAAATGCTGAAGGAGATAGAACAACCCCAAGTGTTGTTGCTTTCAAAAAAGATGGGGAAAGACTTGTTGGTCAAGTAGCAAAACGTCAAGCTGTTGCTAACCCTGATAGCACAGTTATCAGTATTAAAAGAAGTATGGGAACAGATAAAAGGGTAAACATTTTTGGTAAAGAATATAGCCCACAAGAAATTTCAGCTATGATTTTAACAAAAATGAAAAATGATGCTGAAAAGTTTTTAGGTCAAAAAATAACTCAAGCAGTTATCACGGTTCCAGCATATTTCTCAGATAGTCAACGTCAAGCAACTAAAGATGCTGGTAAAATTGCTGGTCTTGAAGTTTTAAGAATTATCAATGAACCAACTGCTGCTGCTTTAGCATATGGTCTTGATAAAGCTGATGGTAAATCACAAAAAATCTTAGTATACGACCTAGGTGGTGGAACATTTGATGTTTCTATTCTAGAAATTGGTGATGGAGTTGTTGAAGTTATCGCAACAGCAGGTGACAATGTTCTTGGTGGTGATGACTTTGATAACGAAATTATTAAACTATTAGTTGAAGATTTCAAGAATACAAATGGAATTGATTTATCAAAAGATAAAGCTGCTATGCAAAGGTTAAAAGAAGCTGCTGAAAAAGCAAAAATTGACTTGTCAGCTGTAACTAAAACCACAATTAGTCTTCCATTTATCACAGCAGATGCAACTGGAACAAAACATTTGGAATATGATTTAACTCGTGCTAAATTTGACCAAATTACAGAATACTTAGTTAAAAAGACAATCACTAAACTACAACAAGCTATGAGTGATGCAAAATTAACTTATTCACAAATTGATAAAGTATTGCTAGTTGGTGGTTCAACAAGAATTCCAGCTGTTGAAGAAGCAGTAAGGAAAGAAACTGGTAAAGAACCATTTAAGGGAATTAACCCAGATGAATGTGTTGCAATTGGTGCAGCTATTCAAGGTGGTGTTTTAAGTGGTGATGTTAAAGATGTGTTACTTCTAGATGTAACTCCACTATCTTTAGGTATTGAAACTTTAGGTGGCGTATTCACAAAACTTATTGAAAGAAACACAACTATTCCAACAAGAAAGAGTCAAATTTTCAGTACTGCAACTGATAATCAACCAGGTGTTGATATTCATGTTTTGCAAGGTGAAAGAGAATTCTGTGCTGATAATAAAACATTAGGAAGATTCCAACTTAACGATATTCCACCAGCTCCAAGAGGAGTTCCACAAATTGAAGTAACTTTTGATATTGATGCAAATGGTATCGTTAGTGTTTCAGCAAAAGACCTTGGAACAAATAAACAACAATCAATCACAATCACAGCTTCATCAAACTTAAATGAAAAAGATATTGATAAAGCTATTAAAGAAGCAGAACAACATGCTGAAGAGGATAAGAAGAGAAAAGAAGTTGTTCAAACTAAAAATGAAGGCGAAAACTTAATCTTCGCTCTTGAAAAAATGTTAAGAGATAATGGTGATAAAATTAGTGCTGAAGATAAAGAGAAACTTGAAAAAGCTCTTGAAAAGGCTAAGAAAGATATGGAATCTGATGATATTGATGCATTAAGAAAAGCTATTGAAGATTTAAGTAAAGAAAATGAACCAATTATAACAAAATTATATCAACAAGCAGCTCAATCAGCTCAAGCTAGCCAAGCTTCAAACGCTGATGCAAAAAAAGATGATGAAGTTATAGTTGAAGATGAAAATAAAGATAATAAATAGGAATTGAAATGGCTAACACTGATTATTATAAAACCCTTGGTGTTGATAAAAATGCAAGCGAAGATGAAATAAAGAGTGCCTATAGAAAAATGGCAAAAAAATATCATCCCGACTTAAATAAAGCACCAGATGCAGCAGAGCAATTTAAAAAAGTTAATGAAGCATACGAAGTGCTATCGGATAAGCAAAAAAGAGCAAATTACGATCAATATGGAAGTGCAACAGGTCCAAATC
Organism: Clostridiales bacterium; assembly: GCA_050872745.1. Classification (GTDB taxonomy): domain Bacteria; phylum Bacillota; class Clostridia; order Christensenellales; family UBA1242; genus UBA11490. Next base: position 5,153 of record JBNMHL010000044.1, read on the forward strand.
CAAATGACTTCTTTAGGGGTAGTAATAGTGGTGGATTTAGTGCAAGTTTTGGCGGAGACGATTTCGATTTAGGTGATTTATTTGGGAGTTTCTTTGGTGGTGGCTTTGGTGGCAGTGGGAGAGCAAATGCTTCCGCTGCTGTTCAAGGCGAGGATCTTCAAATTAAAATAAACCTAACATTTGAAGAGGCAGTTTTAGGTTGTGTTAAAGAAATAACTATTGGGAAAATCGATAATTGTGATCAGTGCAATGGAACAGGAGCTAAAAATGGTACTGAATTCACAACATGTAAGGATTGTGGTGGAACAGGCCAAGTTCGCTATATGGAAAATACAATATTCGGAAGAATGGTTAAAACTGGAATTTGTAAAACTTGTGGCGGAACAGGCAAAATGATAAAAGAAAAATGCTCAGCTTGTTCTGGAAATGGTTATAAAAGGGTTAACAAAACAATTAAAATCACAATTCCAGCCGGAATAGATAATCATCAAGTATTAACGGTTCGTGGCGGTGGAAACGCGGGTAAACGAGGTGGTGCTAATGGTGATTTACATGTTATAGTTGAGGTGGCAGAACACAGGATTTTAGAGAGAGATGGCTATGATTTAAAAATGAAATTATATGTTCCATTCACAACTTTGCTTTTAGGTGGTGAAGTTGAAATCCCTCTTGTTGATGAAACAACGACTTTAAAAATTCCAGAATTAACCCAAAATAACACGATTTTCAAATTAAAGAATAAAGGCGTTAAATATCTAAATCGTGCAACAAAAGGCGATTTAATAGTAACACTTGTGGGTGAAATTCCTAAAACACTATCAAGGGAAGATAAGAGAATTATTTCAATGCTAGATGAAAATAAAGATAGTGCATCATATTCAAGATACAAAAGTTATTTAAAAAATTTAGAATCAGTTAAGAAAAGTTATAGATAAAAACAAAGATTTGAAATGTTAATTAATAATGTTTCAAATCTTTTTTTATAGACTTTAACACTTTTATAAATCTTTTAAGTATTCAGAGCATCATCAAAATACTCATTATAGTAATATTTTGTTTAAATACAAGTTTTAGAAAATAATAATTCTTTTCATTTCACTTTTATTAATTGACAAAATTCGATACAAAAAGCTATACTATTCAAGATAATGTGTAAATCAAACTAAAAGATTTATACAAACTAAGATTAGGCAGGAGATTTATGAAAAAGGTATCAATGTTTTTCATTGCACTAATTATGTTGTTTAGTGGTGTAACTCTAGTTAGTTGTAATGGAATTAATGTTAATTCAGATGAGAATAAGGTACAAGTTGGCTTTGCGACCACGGAACTTGAATATAATGGAGAAACGCAACTTCCAGTTATAGCATTTATTAAAGTGAATGGTGAGGAAGTTTCAAAGAATAGTTATTCATTGAGCGCAACAAACAATAAAAAAGTAGGTGAAGCAACTGCTACAATTAAAATGAAAGGAAAGTATAGTGGAACCATTAAAAAGAGTTTTAAGATAACCAAGAAAAAACTTACTGTTGAAGGCATTATTTATAACAAAAGAGAATATGAGGAGAATAACAGAATTATAACTCTTGATACTTCTAATGTTGAATTAGTAGGAGTTATCGCAGGTGAAGAAGTTATTCTAGATTCATCTAACGTTTATGCTGAAACAAAAACAACAAATTGTGATGCAGGTAGCAAAACTGTTGTTTGCTATGGTTTTAAAATTTCTGGGGCTGATGTTGGAAATTACACTTTAATAGCTCCAACGAAAACTGATAATCTTATAACAAGAAAAAATCAAAAAACACCAGTTTATGGTGAAGATTATAAAGTTGAAGTAACTCATAACTCAATCAAGATTATTCAATTAATTAAAGATGATTCTTTGCAATATAGACTATCAGGACCAACAATTTCTAATTCGACATACTCAACAAAATTAGAGTATAAAGACTTAAGTGAAGGTGAAACATACACATTGCTAGCCCAAAGAAAATCTTCAACAAATTATTACTCTTCAAGTTCAAAAACAATCACACTTAAAATGCCAAAAGCAGATGTTGAAAAAGTTGATTTAGTTGTTGAAAACGGATCTGACAAAATTAAATTTAATGGTGATAGATTAAAAGTTGAAAAAGATGATTCAAACGAACTCCAGTGGAATTTGAAAGGTTATTTGTCAACAGTTTCAGAGGCTCAGAAAAATTGGTTCAATGATTCAAGATATCAATATTTTGTTCCGCTTAGAATTTCTTATTTAGGAACAACAAAGGTTTTAGGTAGCAACACAACATCTATTGTGACAACTCCAAGAAAGGCTACTATTGTCGTTTCTGATGGTGTGGCAAATGTTACAAGAACTTTTGATTGGTCAGGCGAAAACGTTGCTGAAAAAGAGATAGGCGTTATTGATTTAATCAAGGGTGTAAATGATGAAATATTGGCAAATGGTTCTTTCTCAATTCAAATAACTTGGGGCGATAATGAAACATTAACATATACATTTGATTTATCTGATTTAAGTAAGCCAAGCGAAGTTCAAGCAGGCTCAGCCGAGTTGGTTAGAGATTCACTATCAGCGAATTTTGATAGCACAAATATATCTATTTCTAAAAATTCAGCAGGTGAGTATCTAATTGAAGGTGAGTTTGAACCACAAACAGCAAATCAAAAAATTGCTTTTAATGACAACAATTACGATTATTATGTAACGCTATATTTTGAA
>JBNMHL010000045.1:0-7609 GCA_050872745.1 Clostridiales bacterium
TAGAGTTTATAATGTTTCGTTTAGTTTAGGTGGAGTTAGTGTTGTTAATTCTGAGATTGGCAAAACTAAAGAAGTTGTTGTTGGTGAATACTTTGAATTGCCAGTTTTAACTGCTTCAAGTGCTGAAGAAAAAACATTGATTCGTTGGGAGTATTCATATGTTGAGGCTGGCGAAACTAAAACAAAACAATTTGAGCTAGTGGATGATAGTGGTGAAGCAAACATTATTAAAATTTCAAATGATTCAACTGAGTTTAATGTTATTCCATATAACTCATCAATTTCTACCTATGTTTTAAATGCTATATGGGAACAATCAACTTATAATTTTAATTTCCTAATTAAAAATGAAGATGGTTCATATATTGATTCTCAAATATCATATGCAAATGGAAAATCAAGAAGAGATGAAATTATGTTCCCAACTAAGAATAATGTTGGATTGCTTATTGATGATAGCACAAAAGAAATTATTGGATGGAAGTTGGTTGATAAAGATAAAAAAGTTGCCCAATATGAAAATGAAGATGGTGTAACTGCTGAAGCACTATTCTATGTTGGTGAAACAAAACTAGTTTCAGAGTTGGAGAATTTTATTAATTCTAACGGGCTATCAAGTGTTATAGAAAAAACGAATAATGGTAGTTATTACTATAGCAACTTATATTTTGTTGGAATTGTTAGGGCATCTAGCCATATTAATTTGGTTTATTCAAATGATAATATTGTTGTTAAAAAAGTTGTTGATGCAAAAGAAGATGAACTTGAGTTCTTCGATAATAGTTATAATGCAGTTTCAAACAGCAGCACTATAGAAAATGCTGAAGAAATAATTTGGAAATACGAAGACAATGGTAAGTTTGAAAATTTAAATAAAGAAACTACTTATAATTATGTTGTGAATGAGTTGGGTAAATCTGAAATTCACGCATTCTATAAAGTTCAATTTGAATTGAGTAGTGCTGATGACTTATTGATCGCTGGTTTTGATATAAATAATATAAAAGAGTGTAAACACAATTCGGTAATTGAAATTGATTTTGATAGAAGTAAAGTTGATGGTTCAAGCAATTATATTGTTAGAAATGGTTACTTGCTTGCAGGTTTTGCTCTAAGTGAGATTGATGCATCAAATAGAAATGTTCAATATGGCACTAATTTAATTTTAAGTGTTGTTGATAGTGATATAATTTTATATCCAATTTGGAATAAAGTTCACGAAGTTATGCTTGATGCTAATGGTGGTGTTATTAACGATAATGGAACTTATAGCAACTCAACAATTATTAAAAGTTATAATGGCTCATCGGTATTTGAAGATGGAACAAAGGTTTCTCTTGATAACATTATAGGAACGCTTGAATTTTCTAGAAACTATTCAGTGTTGGTTGGCTTTGCTTTTGATAGCTTTGCAAGTGAGCCGGATTTTAAATTAGGCGACATTGTTTCATTTGAATATGAAATGGATGCGATGATAAAGCTATATGCAATTTGGGCTTGGGAAGAATACACAATTAACTATTATGATTCTAAGTCAAGTTATGATAATAATGTGTTGTTTGCAGTTGAAACTGTTACGTACAACGAGAAAGGAACATATGTAACAGGTGAAAACATTCCAGAAAAAGATGGCTATGAATTTTCTTATTGGTATTATATTTCAGATGATAAAGAATTTAGATTCAACACATTAAAAGATGTGGCAGATGGAAGAGTTTCAATCGCTTCAAAACTAACTAATAATTTAAGCCTTATTGCAAAATTTACTGAGATTTACACTATTACTTTCGAAAATGAAAGTGGAAAGGTTGATGTTCCTAATGATAAAAAAGCCACATCAACTTCTCCGAATAATTCTATTTTCATTTCTCCAAGTGAGATTCCAGTTAAAAGTGGTTATGAATTTGCTTATTTCACAATTGTAACTTTGAATGAATTAGGCGAAGAAGTTGAAAATAGAAATGATAAATTTACTATTGATAAAATAGCTGGCGCTAGAATTTATCTTGTGAATGGTGGCGGAAACACTGCAAACTCAATTGATGTTTCAATAAGTAAATATAAATCAGATCAAAACATTATTAAGTTAAAATCTAATTGGATTAATATTGAATATTCAATTGTTTTGCAAACGCTAAATAATTCTGCTAAATACAACAATTATAAATATATCTCAGCTATTGATTACAATAGTGGATATAAATTAATTGAAAAACCATCTAACATCACATATGATAATGAAGAGTATGCGTTTGTTGGCTGGTCGCCAATCAAATATGATAGTTTAACCGATATGCAAAATGCATTAGAAAGTGAAGATGTATTTGAATTAGGTAAAACAATTAATGGCGCAATTTTTGATAAATATGCGAATGGTGCTACTGAGCTTACTTTATATGCAATTTATTCAAACAAAAAATATAGCGTTACTTATAACTTAGTTGTTTCTGAAAATGGAAATATTGTATCAAACCTAGAAAATGTGGGTTATTTAACTAATCAAGTTGGAAACAAACTTACATTAATAGATGGCAAGTATCAAGAAATTGCGTTTGCAGAATCAAACACTCAAGTTATCAGTGCATATGCAAGCACAGGTTATAGGTTAATAGGTTATATTATCAGTGGGACTACTATTCAAGGGTTACCAGAAAACATCACTTCAATAACACAAACAATCGATGGAAAGTTTGCTGGATTTAATGTGATTTTGAATAATTCTCACTATATGCAAAGTTTATCTCAAAACACAAATTTCACCTTCGTGTTTGAGAGAATAACAAATGATGTTGAAATTAAACTTGTTAACGAAACAATTGGCGACTTCTCATCAAGTGTTAAAGTGACGATTGAAACATCATTTAATGGTAAAAAAGAAAATGGTGAATTATCTTCTAATAAAGTTTTAACAGTTCAACAAGGCTCTGTTATTAAGTTAACATTATCTTTTGATAAGTTCTCAGAGTTGAATAGAGTGATTGTTGGTGGAGTGGAATACTTAGTTAGCGAAAACACACTTGAAATAGATGTTTTAAATGACTTAAATATCATAATTGAATGTTTACTTAAAGAATTCACAATCTCTTACAAAAAGAATGTGGCAGAAAGTGAAAGCGTTTTGAATATGCCTTCAAATGAAGTTAGAAAACTTGGAGAAACCTTGTTAAGGGTTTCAAACGAGCCTATTAGAAACAATTATAAGTTTATTGGCTGGAGTTTAGATCAAAACGGAACAATTGTTAAGAACTACACTTTAACGAATATGATAGGTGATGGGTTGTTGACAATAAGTGGTGACATTTTGACAATTGACCTATATGCAATATGGAAACCAGCACATAACATCACGTTTATATCAACAAATGGTGATTTAACCATAAATAACGATAGTGTGGTGAGTGTGGTTGCGGTTGAAGGTGATATAGTATTAACCAAATTAACAATTGCTAAAAACACTTATGAGTTTTTGGGTTGGGCGTTAAGTGAAAATGGCGAAGTTATATATCAAGCAACTAGTCTTGAGAAAAACGGAAATATTATTTATTCTAATGAATTTATGATTTCACAAATAGAAGGTGTGAATTCTATTGTGGTTGGAGAGAATCCAACGAATGTTACTTTGTATGCAATATGGAAAGCTAAAACATTTGATGTTAAAATTTTAAACATTAGTGACTTGAGCGAAGTTAAATCATTTGGTAATGTTTCTTATGATAATAAAGTACTTGATCTAGATTTATTAGATATTAACATTGTTGGTTTCACCTTTGCGGGGTTATTTAAAGATAAAAATGCAACATTTAGTTTTGATGAAAACGAAATTATTGGTGACATTTCAGAACTTGATGGTGAAACAAAAATTATATATGCTAAATACAATCCATCTAAATTTACTGTTGAGTTTGTTGGATTCTATATTGAAAACAACGGCAAGGTTGTTTTGGATTTAGCTAACGGATTGTATGAAAATAGAGTTGTGGGCACATTTGAATATGGAACAACTTTTGATAAATTAACTTTTGGTGGAAACAAGGACTACACATTCGATAAATTAAAACCCGTTTCAAAAACTGGAAAAACTATATTAGGTTGGCAAAGTGATGTTAACTATGTTGATGAAAATGGGGAATTCATATTTGATGAGTCTATAATTTATTCATTAGATGATTTGAAAATTAAGAAAGTTTGTTGTGATGCAATTTTAACTCTAAAATATTCTGACACAACATATTCTCTAACTTTTAAACACAATAATGGAAGCAAAGTTATAAGTGGATTAACTTATGGCGATATGGTTGGTGAGATTTACGCAAACGATGTTGTTTCATCAACACAAAACTTAACATTTAGTGAATCGGAATATTATTTCATCACTAAATGGAAAAATGACACAACGGGTATTATTATAAATAATAATGTTGAAGACATAGCAAAAATTTATGCTTTCAACAACGGCACATATAGTGCTATATACACATATAATGTTGTTTACTATAATTCAACAGCTCCAACTCAAGTGGTTGAAAGAGCTGAAGAAGTTATATTAAATAACTATAGCGGAAGCGAAATCACAGGAAAAGTGTTTGTGGGTTGGTGGAATGAAATTACACTAAACCCAGATAGAATTGAAGAGGCATTTAAAGCGGGTGAAGCAAAATCATTTAGCAATCCAAATAAATCTGGAAATGTGGTTTTGTATCCACAATTTGTTAGTGCAACTCAAACAGTTAGATTTGTTATGCCAGTGAATAAGGCAGAGAATAGTGGTGTTGGTGAAGAACTTAAGACCATAACTGTTTCCTATGGTGATAAGATAAATATTGATGAAGTTCCAACAAAAACAAGTTTTTCTCAATTAAACGATTTTGAATATAGAGGTTTCATATTCGAACATATTGGTTGGAGTGAGAAGGTTAATGGCAAAGATTCTCTATTCAAGAATGAATCAATAACTAAAGACACAACACTTTACGCAAAGTTTGATAGAAAAAACTACACTATCACATTTAAAGACTTAAATGGAAATGAGCTTGGAAAACTTGAAAATATTTCTTACATCACAAATTTAAGTTCAATGATTACTAGTGCTGGTTTAACCAATGTTTTGAATTACTCATATAAGGGATTCGATATTAGCTGGGTTAAACGCGAGAATGGGACTTATGAATCACAAGCAAATAAATTGAATGAAATCACTAGCACGATTGTTTCAAACGATATTGAGGTTTATGCTTCATATGCCTTAAATGTGAACTACAAAACTAATTATTGGAATGAAGAGTTGGCTAAAGATGAAGAGATTAATAATCAAGTTGTTGATTTGATTTACTATGATGTTAATGCTAATTCAATTAAAACTCATACAATCTTAAGTTACTTTATGAAAAATGGCACAAACGAGATTAGTAGCTTCACATATGAGCATGACACTTACATATTAAATGGTTGGTCAACACAAGTTTTATTAAGTGATAGTAGCCCACTAGTAAACACAATCGGCAATGTGGAATATCCTCTTGAAAGTGTAGTTTCAGATTTCAATGGAAAAAATGAAATCACATTATATGCAGTTTGGAATAGATATTATAGCGGTTATCAAATAACATTTCTAGACCACTCTAATAAAACCCTTGCTGTTGAGCAAACAAAGCTAGATAATGGTGATAATAAAATTGATGCAAATGGTGTAGTTGATTCATATGAGAAATGGCAAGTTATTGGAATAACTGGAACTCAAACTATTGATGGAAGCGAAATAGTTGTTGGAAGTATTTTAAAATCAACAGCATTAAAGAGTGCTAACATAACTGCATCATTGATTTTGTGCGGAGTGCAAAATGAAGAAATCGTTAATATAAAAATAAACTATTCAACCGTTGAAAAGAGCGGTGAAAGCGCTATTAATGAAGAAGAATTAAGCAAAAATATTCAATATAGCAAAACATCTAGCAGAGTAATTGTTGAAAATGGAATAGAAATTGAAACGGATCAACAAGTTTCGCTTATTGGTTATTTAAATGCATTAAATATATCAAAAATTGGACAATATTTTGATAAAGTTGAAATTATTACAAATGGTGCGAGTGAAAAAATAGCGTTAGCTGATCTAAACACATATGACTTTATTAATGGAATTTCATATGAAATAACACCAGTTTGGGAAAATAGCAAATTTAATATATATGTGAATGTTCAAATTGGTGGCGAAAATAAAATAAATTTTGAATCTGATGAATACGAATATTCAAGCATAGATGATTTTAAAAAGTTTGTAACTAGTGATGTGCTAGTCCAAATTAAAGAGAAGCTAATTGAAAATGAAAAGTTTGAAGAAATCAATGAGTTAGAATATTTTAAAAACTTTAATGAAAAATGGAATAGTGAATTTGATAATTCAAGTTTATTTAACTTTGATGCAAACACAACATTCAAAACTGGAGAAACCATTGAATTTACCTTAAACTTTGAGTATGTTTTAAAAACAATTCATTTAATTTGGGTTGAAAAAACTGCAGAAGGATATAAAGAATATTCAAATTACAATTCAGGTGAAATATTAAACAATAGTGTTTATTACTCTTGTGTTAACGACTATGCAACTATTCAGCCTTATTTTGATGGCGATTGGAAAAATAATGCTATATCAGTTAGAAGAGATTCAAGTTTGCAATTGAATATTAACTTACTTGCAACTAAGAGATTAAGCTCAATTAGATATTCAACAAGTTCAAACACTAGTGGATTTGATAGTTTTGCAGAGTCAAAAATTGAAGATGCCTACACTATCATTTCAAGTGCAGATATAATCAGTGCATTAATAAATGGAAGCGATGAAGAAAGCGATTTATATATCTATATTGAAATTAGAGACAAGGCGAAATTTACTGCAACATTTAAAGTTCAAAATGCTGATGAAACAATTGGCGGTTCAAACGAAAATGTGGTCATTTCTAATATTTTAGAAGGTGATTACCTTGGAGATTATATCTCAGATGAAATTAATCTTAATGCTGTTAAGAAAAGTTATTCATTTGTTGGTTGGAAATTAACTTTATGGGAAAAAGATGGGGTTTGCACATCAAGCGAAGTTGAAGGTGCAAGTGAAACAACCATTGTTATGCTTAAGTCTAACATTAACTTATTGCTATTTGGCGACAAGTTTGATATGATTGACCTAGATGGAACTTTAAGAACTATTATTATAAATTCGGATATTGAATTGTTTGCTCATTTTGAATCGCAATATTTTACGATAATATATAATTCAAATGCGCCAACAGGACACACGGCTACCGGCACAATGAATTCTTCGATTGGATATTTTGGTAAAAGCACTAATTTAAAAACGTGTGCTTATCAAATTGAAGGCTATTCATTTAAGGGGTGGATTTTAAAAGATGGTGATGGAAACTTTATTGCAGATGGCGATGGCAATAATATATACTACTCAAGCTTAATAACATTCAGCATATCAGAGTTCTACGATGCGAATAGTAATAGCGTGACTGTTTTTGCGGATTGGGAAGTAAGCTCAAACATTTGTGAAATTTTGATTGTTGATAAAAATGGCGAAAATTTACATTCATTCAATTCAGAAAAAAACAGCGCA
>JBNMHL010000046.1:0-7116 GCA_050872745.1 Clostridiales bacterium
ATATCATTTAGATTCTATTGAAAAACTTATAATTTTATAAAGCAAAGTTTATAATCCAAAAATCAACAATACTATGCATAAGAATAGTAAATAGAACGAGAAAAATGTTAATCGTTGTTTTTTTATAAGTTTCAATAGTAGCTTAATTGATAGATATCCAACCACAAACGCTATAATAAAGCCAACAACCATTTCAAAAACACTAAACGGAATAACTTCTGGAGTTTTAACAAATTCTGCTATTTCAAATACAAGTGAAGCCACAACAATTGGGAGAGATATAATAAACGAATAATCAGCAGATTCTTTTTTATCAACACCCAATATCAATGCTGTTGCAATAGTTGAGCCACTTCTACTTATTCCCGGCAAAACAGCAAATCCTTGAACTATTCCTATCACACCTGCTTTTAAATAATTGATTGAGTTAAAAGAAAACGTAAAGGAATTTGTCATATTGTCGTTAGTTTTTGTCAATATGTTAGTATATTTATGGCAAGAAGATATTTGTTCTGCAATAAATAACATTATCGATGTTATAATAAAGCACCAAATTAAAATTGAGCCAAAGTATGCTCCAATTAGAAATTTTTTAAATAACAAAACTATTATTATTGTGGCTAAAGTTGTGATTATAAACTTAATTGTTGTTTTGCTTTTGAAATTTTTCAAATACTCCCACAACTCTTTTCTATAATAAACAATAATTGAGAAAAATGTTGCAACATGCAAAAGAATACTCACAAATAACGTTCCACTTTCAATATTGAAAATTTTATAAAACAATAACAAGTGCCCCGAACTACTAATTGGAAGAAATTCAGTAACACCTTGCACGATTGCCAAAAGCACAATTATTAAAAAACTCATATTCATTCCTTCTACGCTTTAATATATTTCAGTTTTAAGCGTGATTGATTTTTTAGGTGCAATATTTAGTGAGGATTATGTGATGTTAGAAATATAGTTGTGTGGATGGAGTGAGGGGGAGTTCCCAATTTCAAGCGTACGCTTGAAATCGTGTGTGCGAGCACACACGGCAAAACTGCGTTTTGCGGGGAACTCCCCCACCCACTCAACTTATTTCAAAATATTAGCAACTATCATTTGCCACACAACAGCATTTATCATTCAACTTCACTTTGCAAAACTTTTAACACTTATACTTATATTTTATTATTATTTATATCTTTTTATTAACGAACTTAAAAATAATGTTTGAAAAATGCTATAATTGTGATATACTCAATCAGTGATAACAAAATATCACAATAAATTTATAAAGCAATTTCCGCTAAATCAAATTTATTAGATAACCAATAACAAACACTAAGAGGAATAATATATGAAAGTTGGAATAGTAGGATTACCAAATGTTGGGAAAAGCACATTATTTAACGCTATAACAAAAAAGAAAATTCCAAGTGAAAACTACCCATTTTGCACAATTGAACCAAACGAAGCTATTGTGAGTGTTCCTGATGAAAGGCTTGAAGTTTTAGGAAAAATGTATAACACTCAAAAAATCACGCCAGCAATATTGGAAGTTGTTGATATTGCGGGGCTTGTGAAAGGCGCATCAAAAGGCGAAGGTCTTGGAAATAAATTTTTAAGCCACATCCGCGAAGTTGATGCGATTATTCACGTTGTTCGTTGCTTTGAAAACGAAAAGATTATTCACGTTGATGGAAAAATCGATCCAGTGAATGATATAGAAGTAATTAATCTTGAGTTAATTTTAGCTGACCTTGAAACCGTTGAAAAACGATTGGAAAAAAGCAACAAAGCATATAAAAACGGCGATAAAAAAATGCTTGAGGAAGTTGAGCTTTTGAAAAAACTAAAAGTTGTTTTGGAAAACGAAAAGCCAGTTAGAAGTTATGTGGCAACAAAGGAAGAGCAAGCTTTAATTAAATCATTCTTTCTTATAACAAGCAAACCTATAATATATTGCGCAAATGTTTCCGATGACTACAAAACTTCAAACGTAGCTAAAGAAAACATCAAAAAAGTTCAAGACTACGCATCAAAAGAAGGTGCAGAAGTTATAGTTTTATGTGCTAAACTTGAGGAAGAATTAAGTGAACTAAGCTCCGATGACCTAGAAGTTTTCAAAGAGGAACTTGGAATTGATAGTTTTGGCCTAAATAAATTAATCGTTGCAGGTTATAAAATTCTAGGGTTGATTAGTTATCTAACAGCTGGAGCTCAAGAAGTGCGAGCGTGGACAATAAAAAATGGAACAAAAGCACCACAAGCTGCGGGAGTTATCCACACTGACTTTGAGAAAGGATTTATTAAAGCGGAAGTTATATCATACGAAGAACTTGTGGCGATGGGTTCAATGGTTCAAGCAAAGGAAAAAGGCTTGGTTAGAATGGAAGGCAAAGACTATGTTGTTAAAGATGGCGATGTTATGCTTTTCAGGTTTAACGTTTCAAGATAAAAACCAAATAAAATCATTAAATAAACACATAATAAAATAAAAGGAGAAAATTATGGACGAAATTAATTTTAATACAGATAATGACATCAATATCAAAATTACAAAAAAAGATGGTGGCGTTGTTTTCAACGAAGATTGTTGCACTTGCATTAACATTTTACTTACAAACGATGGAAAAATAGCAACAAGTTTTATGGGTTGCCATAATCCATATATAGTTATGCAACTTGAAAAAGCTCAAAAGCTATATTTCAAAGAACTTAAAAAAGCATTAAAACGCGATTTTAAAGAATATGGCGTTTTCCCAGATGAAGATGAATGTGATTGCCACCACGATGAAGAATGTGATTGCCATCACGAACATTGCGATTGTGGTTGCGAAGATGAGTGCGATTGCGATGAAACTTGTGATTGCGGTTGCCAAGAAGGAAAAGAATGCACTTGCGGTGGAGAATGTGAATGTGGTTGCGGTTGCGATGATGAATGCGATTGCGAAGATGATGAGTGTGGATGTGGCGACTCTTGCGAATGCGATGATGAACATGATTGTGGTTGCGGTTCACACAAACACGAACACAAACATTCTTGCAATTGCGGTTGTGATGAAACACCTAAAAAAGCAAAAAAAACAAATAAAGCCCCAGCCAAAAAAACTAAGAAAAAATAACCATATAAAAATGAATGAAACAAAAGATGGAGAACTTTTATGAAATTATTACCAAACAAAAAACAATTAGTAATTGATTTAATTATGATTGTTATTGGAACATTTGTGATGGGTTTTGGTTTTTCACTTTTCTTGGAACCAAACAACATTTCAACCGGTGGATTTTCCGGTTTATCAATGATTATCAATGAATTACTTAATAAAATTGGTGTAACATTTTTAACCACTTCAATAATATACTTTGTTTTGAATGTTGGCCTTTTCCTTTATGCACTAAAAGCCTTAGGAAGAAAGTTTGCAATTAAAGCGTTAGTTGGAATTGCGTCGTTTTCAGGAGCTATGGAAATTTTCAAGTTGATTCCATTAAACATAACTTATGAACCTATTGTTTCAGCTATTTATGGTGGAGCACTTATGGGGCTTGGAATTGGATTGGTTGTTCGCTTTGGCGGTTCAACTGGCGGAAGTGATATGATTGCTAGCATCGTTAAAAGCAAAGCACCAAAAGCATCAATTGGCTCTGTTGCAATAATTGTTGATATGAGCGTTATTGCGCTATCATTAATTGTGTTTAGTAATGGATTTGAGTTGTTGCCATACACAATTATAGCTTTAATCCTTTGCTCATTCTTAACAGACTTTGTTAATGAAGGTTATAAGCAAATTAGAGCATATCACATCATCACACAAAAACCAGATGAAATTGCCGATAAAATTATGAGAAAATTAGGTCGTGGTTGCACACTTGTTGGAGCAAAAGGAATGCACACGAATGTTGATAAAAGTATTTTAATTTGTTTAATTAGCAAATATCAATCAAACCTTTTGAGAAGAATCATAAAAGATGTTGATGAAAACGCGTTTGTTTATTCTTCACCTGTTTCTGAGGTTATTGGCACTTGGTTCAAAGATTCAGATATTGAAAAAGCAACAAGCGAATCAAAGGAAGAATCAAAACTCGCAGAAAAAGCTCAAACAGAACAACCATTAAATGAAACTAGCGAATTAAAACCAGCTAAAAGTTCTAACAAAAAAGCAAATATTCAAAAATAAAAAAGCAAGTTCTATAGCTTGCTTTTTTTATATAGATTTTTAATAACCAATAATATGCATTATCATTTTTCGTTGTTATATTTTAATTTAAATAATAAAAATAAACATAAATCAATAATTAAACTAGCACTTTTTTGAGCTCTTGCAATATATCAAGGATAACACTTTGATTTTGCAAAAAGTCAGTTTGAATAAGCAAGTTTATAAGTTCAATTGAAAACAGCGTGAATTCTTTTAAATTTGAAATTTTAAAAAATGTGGGCGAATTTATTTCACTATTTTCCGAGCACTTTAGAATTATCAAATTTAGGTGATTTTTAAATTGCGTGAATTTATTAGGAAGATATTTATCAAGCGAATATGCAACACACATAATTTTATATATTTTTTCTTTTTCATCAAGTATGTAGGTTTTTTGGGGTGCGTGTTTATTAACTTGAACTTTTAAATTTTTTAAATATGCTTCATTCATTTTCTTCACGATGTCATTTGGTAAATTTTCAACATAATCATTATATTTCATACTATATATATATGCACTTTAAGTGTTTGTTTATTATTTTATGCGGGTAAATTTAACAACGTTTTCAAAATCACATTAGAAAAATTGATGTTTTTATTCAAAGGCATTGACTTTTTTATTTGTTAGTTTTAAAATATAGGTGTGTGGGGTTGATGGGCAGTTTTGCGTTTGATGAAATCAAACCAAATTGCCGATTCCGGCAATTTGAAATTTCAACTGCGTTGAAATTTAGCAAAACTGCCCTCCCCAAACGCTTTGCTGATTAAACTCACAAATAAAAAAGCTTATCATATTGAATAAAAGTTAGTTAATCAACAAAACTAGAATTAAATATAATTTTCATAGATTATAAGACAAGTAATTTTTAATAAAAATTCTTTACAGAGAGTTTTGCAAAGCTGAGAGCAAAATAGAAATTTAAAAACGAAACCACTTATGATAAAATTTATGAAAGTTTCACGAAAGAGGCAAACTTAGTGTTTGCAATTAAGGTGGAACCGCGGAATTAAAATTTCGTCCTTAAAACAAAGTGTTTTAAGGGCTTTTTGTTTTTAAAACATTTTGATGTTTAAATTGCACAAAAAAAAGGAGAAAAATATGAGTAAAGAAATTGATGAAAAATTGCAAATGCAAAGGCACTCAATGGCGCACGTTTTAGCAAAAGCCTTAGTTGAGTTGTATCCAAATTTAAAGCTAACAATCGGACCTGCTATTGAAGATGGCTTTTACTACGATATCGATATGGAAAAATCAATTGTTCCAGAAGATTTTAAGACTATTGAAGATAAAATGAATGAAATTATAAAAAGAGATGAAAATTTTGTTAGAAAGGAAATAAGCAAAAATGAAGCACTTGAAATGTTTAAAGAAAATCCATATAAGTGCGAAATTATAAACGAACTTCCTGAAAACGAAATTATTTCGGTTTATTATTTAGGTGATGATTTCGTTGATCTATGCCGTGGCCCACACGTTGAAAACACCAAATTTTTAAGAAGTTTTTCTTTCAAAATTAATAGAGTTAGCGGTGCTTACTGGCGTGGTGATTCTAAAAACAAAATGCTTCAAAGAGTTTATGTTTTTGGATTTGCAAACAAGCAAGAGTTGAAAGAGCATATTAATATGCTTGAAGAAGCAAAAAAACGCGACCATAGAAAACTTGGAAAAGAACTTGGATTATTTTTCATTAGTGAATATGCGAAAGGTATGCCAACATATATGCCAAAGGGCTTAACATTGAAAAACGAGTTGATTAAATATTGGAGAGAAGTTCACCATAAAGCTGGCTATGTTGAAATTGAAACACCAATGGCTATGAATAGAACGCTATGGGAAGTTTCAGGCCACTGGGACCACTACAAAGATAATATGTATACATTCAAAGTTGAAGATGAAGACTTTGCAATTAAACCAATGAACTGCCCTGGCGGAATGCTTTACTATATGCAAAACGTTCATTCATATAAGGAATTCCCTCTAAGAGTTGGTGAGCTTGGAAAGGTTCACCGCCACGAAGCTAGCGGAACTTTAAATGGATTACTTAGAGTTAGATGCTTCACTCAAGATGATGCACATATCTTTATGCTTCCAACTCAAATCGAAAGCGAGATAAGAAATGTTTTAAAATTGGTTGATGAAGTGTATTCAGTGTTTGGCTTAACATACACAGTTGAACTTTCAACAATGCCAGAAAATCACATTGGCGAAGTTTCAGAATGGCAATATGCAGAAGAAGCACTAACAAACGCATTAAATCACGCAGGTTTGGAATTCAACATTAACGCTGGCGATGGTGCGTTCTATGGCCCTAAAATCGATATCCACGTTAAGGATTGCATAGGCAGAGAATGGCAATGCGGAACAATCCAACTAGATATGCAATTACCAAAACGTTTTAACCTAAAATATATAGATGAGAACGGCGAAGAAAAAGAACCAGTTATGATTCACAGAGTTATTTATGGTTCAATGGAAAGAATGATGAGCATTCTAATTGAAAACTTCGCAGGCGCTTTCCCCGCTTGGCTTGCTCCTGTTCAAGTTAAGGTTTTATCAATTGCTGAAAAATTCAACGACTACGCAAAATCTGTTGCTGATAAACTTGATGCAATGGGCGTTAGAGTTGAAGTTGATGATAGAAATGAAACTATTGGAAAGAAAATTAGAGAAGCTCAACTTGAAAAGGTTCCATATAGCTTAATCGTTGGTGAGAAAGAGGAAAACGATGGAACTGTTTCTGTTAGAAAAAGAAGCGTTGGTGATTTAGGAGCTAAAGCGTTTGATGAATTTGCAAAAGAATTGCTTGAAGAAATTAAGTCTAGAAGAATAAAATAACTTTAATTAGGGAGTGTGTATGGAAGAATTTTTAGAAAAAAACTATGTTTGGTTGATTATCGTTTGTGGTCTTGTTTTCGTTTTTCTTTTAGG
>JBNMHL010000047.1:0-7077 GCA_050872745.1 Clostridiales bacterium
CGGTGGAGCAGTAATGTTTCCGCAGGTTCAAATCCTGTCCCTTCCGCCAAATTAGAAGAAAGTCAAATTTTTGCATATATGTTTGCCAAAATTCTTTAAAATATTAAACACTAAAACAAAAAGAAAGCCAATAGGCTTTCTTTTTGTTTAGAATGGAATTAAAGATAATATAATATAGATTGCAAAACTGATTGCTATTATTAGATGAAATTATATTTTACTTGTTTACAATAAAAGTAACTCTAGCACTTGAAGTGATTTCAATTGGTGTTGATATGTCATCGTTTATGCAACTTCTACAATAATCTCTATACATTTGGCATGGACCAAAGCAATATTCCTCTTCTGCTTTAATAAGTGTTAAGTTTTCAGAACCAGATATTTCAGTTGCTTTAGTGAACGCGTTTTCAATTGAAACTGCCAAAGCTTTGTTGCAAAGTTCTTCGCTATTTGAAGCGCAGTAGTTAATGCTTGAAATTTTAACATAGTCGTTTTCAAGACCATCTAGAATTGATTCTAGATTGTTTAAATCACTAACCTTGATAGAAAAGTAAATATTTGATTTGAATGCGTTATTAACTCTATAAACAGGGTAGATATTTTTACTGTAAATATTAATGTCATTATCGGTGATACCAACGCTTTCTAAATATGTTTTTGTGTTATCAAGTAAAGTTTGTGCATTGTCTTTGCAAACTTTTTCTACCATATCAATATAATTGATCTCAATAAACACTTCGGCATTATCTGGTAAAACATTTATTATGCCTTCGCTAACAATTTCTAATTCATAATTTTGGCTAGCGTTTAAGCGATTAGTTTCAATCTCTAACGTGTTAATTGAATATTCATTGAAAGATGATGTTTTTTCAGCCTTTAGGCCTTGCGTGTAAACAGGCCTATTATTTATGAATTTTCTATCAAACTCTAAAGTGTCGACATCAGCGGGTTGGCTTATTGTTTGTTCAGGTGAAATATTTTCATTATAGATTTCATTCGAGTTTATATTAATTTTGGGTTGTTCATTGATATTTTGAGAGTTATAGTTTCTATCTGGTTTGACTATGATTTCATCCTTATTTAAGTCTTCTGTTTGAATATTGCTGTCATTGTTGTAGGTGTCAAGATTTTCAAAATTTATTTCTTCATCAGTTAAATCTCTTTCTTCGATGCTAATGGTTGTGTCATCTTCAATATTGTTATTGAAAATTATTGTTTCTTTTGTTGCTCCTTCATCATCAACATCGATAATGCTAATTGTATTGTTGTTAGCTTGATTTGATTGATCAGTTTCTAAAGCATCATCTATTGAATTGTTTATGGTGTCATCAAGTTCGTTTTCATCGTTAATGTTAATGATATTGTTTTCTTCTTCACGTGAGTTAGATATCAATTCTTCTTGTGATATTTCATCATTATTAAACTTGTCGTAATCAGTGATGGTGATAACTTCTTGGCTATTATCGCTAGGCAAAAGCTCTAATGAATGTGAAAAAGGAAGATGGTTTTTATTAATGCTCAAAGCAAGCGTTAATCCGCAAATTACTAGTATAAACATAGTAATTATTTTATTTAATTTCTTCATAATAATCTCCATTTAATTAATATTTGCATTATTTAATTTGCAATATTAATTTTTGAATATTTGCAATTATTATGCGTATAAAATCAGGGTGGTGGCGATTATTGACAAAAACCTACTATATATTGACAAATTTCGCATTACTATTGCATAGTATTAAATGTTTATAATAGAAAAACTTTCTCAATTTATTATTAAGAAAGTTTTGTTTATTTAAATTGACAATCTATCTTTTTAGTGTTTTCATCATAAGACGCAACAATAATTTTTTTCAATTCTTTATTTGTTATTTGAAGTTCTTTTAATAGCCATTCTTTATCCTTCCCAATATTTTTTAAACTAGAAAAAGAGATATGTCCATCAACAACTAAGTAGTTTGGGAGTGATGACTCGTTTGTTTGAATGGATAAATCTTTTAGCTTTGGTTCTTGATAATCACTTTTAGGCATTATGCTCAATTTCCCATTTGATTCAAAAATAGCATATGCTATTTCATTCAAGTTGAAGTAGCCTTTATCTCTGCAAAATTCAAGCAAATCATTGATATCGAGTTTGCTTTTTTTGAGTTGTTTAAAGTCAACCTTTCCTTCATATATAACTATATTTGGTCTTCCTTTTAGGAATCTTTTTAGAAATGGTCCTTTTCTTCCAAGTATTGTTATTAATATATCGAAAAGGAAAAAAATTGATAAACTTATTAAATAATAGTAAAACGGTTTTCCATCAATATCGGTTGCCATATCCGATGCAACGGAGCCAATTGAAATTCCAATAACATAATCAATGAATTCCAATTGTGCAATTTGTTTTTTGCCAAGCAATTTTGAAATAAAAAACAAGGCAACAACTGAGCCGAACGATAAAATCGATAATTTTAAAATTTCATTCATAATAAATTTTAGCCCATAAAAAATACTTTTAAACTTTCATCGTTATTGTTTTGATGTTTTTACTTCAAGTGATATACTTTTATCTAGAGGTAATTATATGGCTAAATTGTATTTTAAGTACGGTGTTATGGGCAGTTCAAAATCTGCTCAAGCATTAATGTGTAAGTTTAACTATGAAGAGCGTGGATTTAATGTTCTTCTTATGAAGTCTGATATAGATGTTAGAGACTTAGAAGAAGATGAAATAGTTGTTAAAAGTAGGATAGGGCTTTCTGCGAAGTGTGAAACATTTTCAAATAAAACAAACCTATTTAAATTTGTAAAATCAAAAAATTTTCTAACAAACAATTGCGTGGTGATAGTTGATGAAGCTCAATTTTTAACTAAAAAACAAGTGGAACAATTGAAAGAAGTTTCAAATTATGTCCCCGTTCTTTGTTATGGACTTTTAACAAATTTCAAAACAGAATTATTTGAAGGTTCCAAAAGATTGGTTGAAATTTCGGACTCGCTTCAAGAATTAAAATCAATTTGTAAATGCGGAAAGAAGGCCAATGTGAATGCAAGGTTTGATTCAAACGGTAAGCTGGTTACTGATGGAGACGAAATAGTTTTAGGAAGTAATGGCACATACGAAGCATTGTGTTTTGACTGCTATAATGAATTAAAAAATAACGATTAGGTAAAAAAAATAGCAATATTAAGTTGCTATTTTTTATCATTAATATCAGTTGGTTTAATTAAATCATCAAACTCTTTTGGAAGCTCAATATCATCTAAAGATATTGTTTCCGCTTCATATAAGTTTCTGAAATGATCATCAGGGTTATATGAATTCTCATTAGAGTTGTTAGTTGATGTTTCTTGCTGACTCTCAGGTTTATCATCAATAATCTCATTTTTCTTTGGTGCTGGATTTTGATTGGAATCATTTGAATTAATGATCTCTTCATTCTCATCATCATCTTCAATATCAAGTCCATTATAGTAGTCATCTAAAGCTTTTTCAGCATTGTTTTCATAGTCTTTCTGGTCAAAATACCATTTGCCATCTGGATTTCTTTTAAAATAATTCATTTCAATTTTTGCATTCACGTTGCCTTGGTCAATTGCAGCTTTATAGTATTTCCTACTTATTAACATGTTTTGTTCAACGCCAATACCATCGCGATATAATAACGCAAGGGAATAAGATGCTTTATCGTTACCTAGGTCACTTGCTTTTCTAAAATATGAGATGGCTTTTTCAATATTAACAACAGATTCTTCGGTTGAATATATAACGCCTAACAAGAATATTGCATCAACATTGTCATTGTTTTTATTGGCTTCATTTAAATATTCAATAGCTTTTGCAATATCTTTGTCCACATCAACGCCTTGCACGTATTTTTCTGCTAAAACACACAAGGCCAACTCATTCCCCATGCTTGCGGCTTCATTGTAGTATCTTAAAGCAATTTTATCGTTTTGCTTAACATATGCACCATTTTCATACATTTCGCCTAATGCAAATATGCAGTTAGAGTGATTGCTCTTTGCTCCTAGTTCAAAAAATTTGAAAGCTTTTTCAAAATTTTGGTTTGTTCCATATGCATTTAAGTAAAACAATCCAGCTTTATAAGTGCACTCATCACTGCCTAATTCTGAGCCTTTTTCATAGCATTCTAGCGCCTTATAGTAATCCGATTCAACGTTGTATCCGTGTTCATAAATTAGTCCCAACCCAAAATACGCTCTAGCATCATTTTCACTAGATGCTTTTTCAAAAATCTTTTTAGCAAGAGTGGTGTCTTTTTCAACATTTGTACCTGTTAGATAGTATATGCCTAAGTCGGTTAATGCATCAATATCGCCCGCGTTTGCATCATCAATTAAACCTCTAATTCCAGCATTATCAACACCAACTTTACTTAAAACCAACTCAGTTGTTTTTTCTTTTTCGTGTGTGGTGGACAAAGGTAAGTTTTCAGGTTCTGAGTTAGTAGTATTTATGGCGATATTGGTATTTTCGGTAGGGGATAGGGTTGCGTTTTCAAGCGCTGGGTTTTGCTCTTTGCCATCTTGAACCTCGGCAACTTTTTTGCCTTTTTTAAGGCTTTCTAATTTGCTTGCAATGTTTTTTAAAGATTCGTTTCCCATCTTTCTTCCTTTATATAGAATATATAATATTATTTTCTATTTTTAATTCAATTTATTCACGAAACAAGATGAACATAAAATTAAACTATTTATCGCTTTCATTGTTTGATTTTTCCGAAGTTGTAGTTTTTCCTTCAACTTTTTGTTCGTTAATTTTAGAAATTCCAACAACTTTTGATGCAGGCAATGAAAAGCATATGCCATGACCTTTTTCATCTAAGTTGCTTTTTTCGCTTATATATTTCATAATTTTATTTTTTTCTTCGTGTTTAACAAGAGTTAAAACAGCTTCCTTTTCAGGTTGGATTGAAACGCCTAAAAATTTATCGGTTTCATTATTTCCATATGAGCCTCTTGCGAAAATTATCGTTCCGCCAGATGCTCCGGCTTCTCTTGCCGCATCTATAACATAATCTGCATAACCTCTATTGATGATTGTAACAATTAAATCATATTCGTTTTTCATTCAATTTACTCCTTAATAATTAATTCCCATCATATCAAGCAAATTGCTAGTTGCACTGCTAAGAGGCAATGCAATAAGTATGCCAGTGTGGGGTGAATTTAAGTCAAACATATCAGTTAAAATATCTGTAACATGGTCAAGTTTAGAAGTGTCAACAATGCTCATAACAACTTCTCTTTCAATTATTCCAAATCCAAAGAAGTCTCCAGTACTAGATTTTGCAGCAGTTCCTGTTCCGTGGGTTATTAAAGTGTGTGAGCAGCCATTCATTCTTAGAGTTTCAGTGACTTTGTCACCTTTACCACGGTCAACTATGCAAATCAAAATATTTAAAGGAGTTGTCATTTTTTGTTTCTTTTTCATAATTAATCCTCCTCATCATAATCAAAATCGATAATTTCAATTTGAGATTTAGTGGCTTTAGTTTCGCGTTTGTTAATTCTAACTTCAGCTCTTTTATGGAAGAAACCTAAGATTTGAAGTGACAACACGGGAACTATTGCAATTAAAGCAATCGTTCCAAATGCACTAGTTAAAGGATCTTGACCAAGAGCAGATGAAACTCCACTAATTAGCGGTAAAATAAACGACACCGCCATTGCACCAGTTGCTGTTCCGCCAGCATCAAAAGCAACGGCAGAAAGAATTTTTGAGTTATAGAAGGATAATCCAATTGATAGGGCGTATAATGGCAAAATTATAGCCATAAATGGAATATTGTAAAGAGTTTTTAGCATTGCTAAAAACACAGAGAATGCAACACCAATAGACATTGCTATAAGTATTGTTTTTTGTTTTATAGCACCATCGGTGATTTCTTCAACTTGCTTTTTTAAAACTTGAACAGCGGGCTCAGCTGCAATAATGAAGTAACCCAACACCAAACTTAATGGAAGAAGAATCCATTTTTGACCGTTTTCAATTATTTGTTTTCCGATTTCAGATGCAAGTGGAAGGTATGCACTACTGATTCCAGTTAGGAATATAACGATTCCAATGTATGTATAAACTAAACCTATAGTAATTTTTATGATAGCAACTTTTGGTAGCTTTATAATTGTTAATTGGTAGAAAATGAAAATAGCGGCAATAGGGAGAATAACGATTAAGATATCTTTTAAATTCTCAAGTAGATGAGAGAAAATATCTGGCATCATATTTGCCCATGTTGATGTGACTGTGGTTGATGTTGCAATTGTTGGATCGCCTTTAACGAATATGCTAAGAATCATAACAGATAAAATAGGACCTGCAGATGCTAAAGCAATAAGCCCGAAACTATCATCTTTTGAATGCTTTCCACCTATAACGGAACTCAAACCTAAACCAAATGCCATAATGAATGGCACTGAAATTGGTCCTGTTGTAACGCTTCCGCTATCGAATGAAAGTGGTAAAAATTTGTTTGGGAAAATAAATGCAAGAACAAATACTAGTCCATATGCAATCCCAAGCAATAAACTTAAATTAATGTTAAAGATAATTTTTAACACAGCCAAAAGTAGAAATACTGCCACGCCTAAAGATACGCAAATAATAAACACCCATTTATTCATAGGGGTTTGAGTTGCTAGAACGGCAAGGTCTGGCTCGGCGAATGTTATAACAAATCCAATAACAAAGGCTGATATTAGCATTAAAGATAATTTTTTGGTTTTAGTTAATCCAGCACCAATGCTTTCGCCAATTTTGATCATACTCATTTCGGCACCGAGATTAAATAAGCTCATTCCAAAGATCAAAAGAACAGAACAAATTAAGAATTTAACAAATAAACTTTTATCTATGTCTATAACAGTAATTGAAAGCAAGCAAACAATTAATGCGATAGGAAGAATAGATAAAAATGATTCTTTTAATTTGTTTTTTAAGTTTTTATACATTTTATCCCTCCTAATTATAATTTAAAAACAATCTTATAGCTAAAATGCGTGGTTTTATAGGGAGTAGCTTTAACTATATTTGTTATTTTAATAATATATTATATAATAAAAAAG
>JBNMHL010000048.1:0-7053 GCA_050872745.1 Clostridiales bacterium
CGCCTTTTTTAATTCCGGCGAATCTATTCACATACACAACATCACTTTTATTCCCACCCTTTGCGTTTAGAGTTGGTTGCATACTTGTTCCATCAACTTCTGCATCAAAAAACACAACCGCGAACACAATGTATGAAAGCAGAAGCAAAAGAACAACAATATAAAGGGTGTTTGCCGCCGCTTTATACCATGCATTACTTTGCTTCTTATTAAATTGAAAATCTTCACTAAAATCAAACATCGGTTTATTCATATTTATTTCCAATATTATTATACACTTCTTCCATGCCAATTAAAACTATTTTTAATTAATAACCCACTTATTGCACCATAATTTATTTCACTTTTTAATAAAATCGTGTATAATGAAACTGCTAACTTAAAATCACGACTCTTTCAAAAAATGATTTTAACGATTGTTCATCTTTATTTTTTACCAATGATATATGCTCACATAGTCTTCTAAGATATACTTCACTATGTGAGCCATATGCGCCCATAGTGAAGTGGATATCACAATAGTCTTCGGAACTATTATGCCGAGTTCGAGTCTTGGTGGGCGCACCAAGTAAACAAGAAGAAAAGTTTTATTGCCTTTTCTTTTTGTTTACAATAAATTTAGCTTTTTGAGATTATATAAATGGCGTTTTATAAAAAACATATTTATATAAAACAAAATCCATTGATATTTCTTATAATTGCCTATTGTAATATCATTTATAATGTGCTACAATAACACAAAAATATAAAAGGTGGAAATATAATATGGATTCATTAGATGATCTTAATTTAGAAACAGCACGCTCTATTAAAGAGATTAGAGAAAAAGAAAAAGAAATTATTAAAAATTATGATAATAACCACTCAAGCGAAATGCTAACAGCAGGAATAATTGAATTGAATGACCTTAGAAATAAAACCTATTTTGAACATAGCAATTCATATGAATTTAACAGCGCAATATATAGAGCAAGTGGTGAAGATAAAACAACAAGAAAACTAATTTATGGAGAATACAAACAATATTGCAAGTTTATAGCAAGGCTAATAACTAAAGAAAGCTTACCTTTTGATGATTTTGTTGGTATATCTAGAAACTTTTTAGAAAATTATTCAATGATTAGCCGTATTGATTATAGGGATTCTGCCTATAACACAACATCAAACACAGTTGACAAGTGTAAAGAATACTTTGCTGTTGCATCTGTGAATGATAAAACAGATTCTTCGGCAACCAAGTACTATGCTCTTAATCAATTATATGGTGAATTAATTTTTTGTGGTAATTATCCAAAAGCAGAAAACGAAGATGATTTCTACGATATCCAAGAAGCTTATGAATCTGACGATCCAAACGATGATCGTGTTGATGAAATTTACACTAGAGGAAGATAAATTGTTAGAGAAAATCGATGTTAATTAAAAAACCATCTCTTGCAAAAGCACAAACAACATAAAAATAGTAATTACAATCCTTATGCTTGAAAAATATAAAAAATTAAATTCAAACGCAATAAAAATAATAGCAATTGTTGCTATGACAATCGACCACATAGCATGGGCGGTTTTTCCGAACTACTCAGTTAACGCCCTAGCAATTATTATGCACATTATCGGCAGAGTTACTTGCCCGATAATGTGTTATTTTGTTGCCGAAGGTTTTTACTACACCAAAAACATAAAAAAGTATAGTTTTAGATTGTTTATCTTCGCACTTATCTCTCACATTCCCTACATGCTTATGTTTGGTTCGTTTGCTGAAAAAGGTGCAATAGCTTTAGTGCCATTTGGCACTGGATTTTTAAATCAAACAAGCGTGATGTGGTCATTATTTATTGGGCTTATGATGCTAAGAGTTGCAAAAAGCGAAAAATTAGGTAATTTTTTAAAAGTCGATTTGATTATAATTTTATGTGTGTTAGCTTTGCCTGCCGATTGGAGTTGCATAGCATCTTTATTCATTTTATGCATTGGAACCAATCGTGGCAAACCATTAAACCAGATTCTATGGTGCTTATTCTACGTTGTTATCTATTCAATTGTTTACTTTTTTGCATTTTCAAAAGTTTACGCAATAATCCAACTTGGCGTTATTTTAAGCGTTCCTAGCTTATTTTTATATAATGGCGAACGCGGGAAAAATATCAAACTCAACAAATTTATGAAATGGTTCTTCTATGCATATTATCCAATTCATTTACTAATTATTGCAATAATTGTGCTTTTGGGTTAATTTTTCTAAGCGTTCACAATTTAAAAAACATCATAATGTAATTAATTATTAAAAATTGCCTTGAAGTATATAATCTAAAATAAAGAATACTTGTTATAAACGAATATCTACTCAATAGACACAGTGATATTATCAAACTTCAATCGTTAACCCACGCAAATGAGGTTAAAATATTCTTAGATTCTAATAATTAACATAAAAAGCTCCCTTATAAACTTGGGAGCTTTTTTTAAATTGCGATCAACACAATTGTTAACATAGCACTTGGCGCACCCGTTCCCGTGATTGTTCGTGAACCGCCAAATCTGGATTGAAGGGTTACAACATCATTTCTATTTAGTTTTTTAACAATTGTTCCGCTTGTGTTTGTGCTTGTTGTTAATGGTCGTTTTGATGCATAAACCATATTGCCGTTTATGGCCACACCCACAGTGTCACTAGGCTCAGCTTGAAGTGAATTATTAATAGAAAACGATATCAAGTAAGTTCCATCTAAAGGCACTTTTAATGAATTATTTTCAAGCGTAAATCGATTTGCAGTATCTGTTGTTGTTAGTGCAAGTGTGCCATTTTCTTCCACAATTTGCTGAAGAGCGTTATAAACTGTTGCGTTATAATCGGGTGTAAGCCCCGGTGGCCCCGCAACTCCAGCATCACCTTCTTCCCCTTTTTCTCCCTTTTCACCTTTTGGAATTTGAAAATCTAAGAAATGCACATTCCCTTCAATTCTATCTTCCACTTTAGCTGGCTCGCCAGATTCCACTTGGGTTGTGTTTCCAGCACGGACACTATCTATACCCCTTTCACCTTTTTCGCCAGTTTCTCCCCTTGGAATGTAAAAAGTTAAGTGGTGAATTCTTCCATCGAAATCATCTAAAACCGATGCTTCTTCTTCCGGCTCAATCGTTTCTGTTCCATCAATAGTTATAGCCTCACTTTCACCTTTATCACCTTTTTCACCTTTCGCGCCAACCATTCCTTTTGGAATGAAAAAGTCGATATATCGCATATCATCTTCACATCGTTCCAACACTTGTGCTGGTTTATCTGGCTCAATCGTTTCTGTGTAACCCACTAGCAATTTATCAGTTTTTCCATCAGCACCCTTTGGAATGTAAAAATCAAAATATACATTTTTTTCATCACTAAATTTTTCAACTCTAGCATTTTCACCAGCATCTAAAGTGGTGGTGGTGCGTGCAATAAAGTTTTCAGCACTCAATCCAGTTGCCCCTGTTGCACCTGTTGGACCAGTTGCACCCGTTTCACCCCTAAGCCCCATAGGTCCATACTTTATTTTTTCATAACACACACGCTTTGTTGGTTTTGCACAACCACTAACACATTTGCATTTTAATCTCATAATCACTCCTAAATTTCTCTCTATATTCATTATATAAATTTGAAATAAAATTTGTTAAACTCACTCAAAGAATCGGTATAGCCAACTTGCTACTTAGTTTAATATCAGCAAAACACAAAAACAAAAAGTTCTCTTGAAAGCAAGAGAACTTTTATCGCATTTTTTATAATCAGCCAATTTCTATTATTGAAATTTTATAATTAAGCGTTAGCTATTTCCTTAAAATAAATGTTAATATTGCCAGTCGGGTAAGCATCAAGCTCTATTGAAAGTGCAGAATCAAGATAAATTCCGCCAAAGTTTCCACCGCTAAATGGCACAAACATTCTTTCCAAAGCATCACACAAATCTTCATAAGTAAATTCACTTGAACTTACTTTTGGAATTGTGATTATTTGAGACACAACATAAGTTTGCTCACCTGCACTGCTATATCCCATTTTATAAACATTAACAACGATTCCTTCTTCATAAACAGCTTCAAATTTTAGGTTAGATGAAACGCCACTAGCGATTCGAAACCTTTCGGTTAAAACAGTATCATCCCCTCCAACTAATTTCCAGCCTTTGAAAACATATCCAATTTTTTCAACACTTTCTGGCAAATTAATTAAGGCGTCACCTTCATTAATAATTTCGTTTCCAATCAACTTTCCGCCTTTGGTGTCAAACTCTGCAACATAAAGTTTTGTGTATTTTGCATATAACGTAACATCTTCACTAAAAACAAATTTATGGAAATCAACTTTATTTTCGAACGCTTCATCAGTGTAAAATCCTTCAAATTCATAACCACTCTTATATGGCAAACTTTTCATTTCAAAGCAATCATCTAGAGTGTCTCCATATCTAACTTCAATTTGCTCCATTGTTCCGCCATTTAAATTAAATGTAACGTTAGGAGTTTTGCTATATTTAGCAAATAGTGCCATATCTTCGTATTTTGAAACATTTAACTTACCATCAATTATTGCTGGAATTTGATAATTATAATCTAAATACCAATTTTCAATCGTAACACCTTGTGGTAATTTATCTGAAACTAGGCTATCAAGATCAGCTTTGGTTATGGTTGAACCAGCTTTAATATCAACGCCATTAATTTGGCTAATAGTATTATCATCACCTAGCGCATTTCTTAAATCAATTTGAATGTTTGAGTTTGAATCTAAACTTAAATCTTTAAAACCGTTAAGGTCTAAACTTGTTAAATTTGCATCATTTCTATTAAATTTGATATTTATTATTTGAGTTTCGTTTTTAATATCAGAATATTTTTCTTCAGTATCATTTTCTGAATTTGTTAACACAAATTCCTCTTGAACTTTCCAACTAACACTGAAACCAACCAACTTTCCATCTTTAAACTCAACTTTAATTGTTTCGTTTGCCAAAGGATTATTCGCATAATATCTCTCTCCATCTGCAGTTATGAAAACGTTTTCATAATGGAATCCATTAGCAATTATTGTTCTTTCAATTGTTGCTGAATATTGTTCTTTGGTTGCACCATCATCAATTTTGAATGTTGATTTATATGCATTTTCACCATATAATGCTTTTATTCTATCAACTTCTTCTTGATTTACACTTAGTAAATCATCTTTAGATAACATTTCAGAGCAAACAATACTCCAACTTGAATTTATACTTGATAGGTAACTTTTATACTCTGGCTCTGTTAATTCGTATTTTACCCTCTTAATAGATTTTCCATAATTGGTTCCAAATAATGTTGGGAAACCATCAAAATACTCTTCAAGCAAATAATAATTGTTGCCATCTTGAACGAAATAATTTAATATTACACACTCAAAACTTTTAGTTTCTATATAACCATATTCACTTAAGTTGTGATTATCTAGAACTTCTTCTTTTTCATTCAATAAGAAGTAACCTTCATCTTTTGTGAAACCATCAATCCACTCTGAACGATAAAGCACTTCTATAGATTTATCAAAATTTTGATCGCCATCATTAAGTTTTAAATCAATGTTGTAGTAATAAAAATTATCAAACCCTTCAACTTTTTCACTATTAAATTGATTTAAAAATTTAATAAAACTGCTATCAATTTCAACATCTGTTTTTTCATATGAAATCAACGCAACACAATAACTACTTCCACTTGATTGACCAGCAATAAATTTGCGAGTTGAAGGTGTTCCAGATTGTTTGTATGTTATTTTATAATAATTGCGACCTTCTTCAGCTGTTGCATTTGTAAAGCTCTCTGGATAAACTTCCTCAACAGTAAATTCTTCCCTAAGCTCATATTTATTTGATTCTGTGTTTAGCTTCAAAAACCAATTTTTTTGAATATCAGACAACTCTCTTCCCAATGTGTAACTACTTTCATCATTTTTAGTTAATAGCTGCCACTCATCGATGCCATTAGGAACGTGATAAACATATAAATATGTTTCAAAATCACTGAACTCAACAATTTCGTTTAGGTCGTCTTTTATTAAACTATCTGCAAAAAAACTAGTTCCAGCAGAAGCCATTTTAACTCTTTGCTCTTCATCGGTAGAGTTATCAATTTTGATATTCTTTTTAGAAAAATAATACTTTCCATTAGCATCTTTATAAACAACTAATTTCAATGTGTTTATAAAAAATAATTCATCATCTTCACCACCATAGAATCCTAACACATTCTTTCCATCAATAACTTTGTTAACTGCTTCAAGATTAAACAATTCATCGTAAATTGAAGCGTTGAATGAAATATTATCAAAACCTTTTGATAAACTCTCGGAAACTTTATTTTGAATATCAACTATAGTGAACTTAGTTGGATCTTCGGGCGTTTCCTTTGGCTTCGATTTTCCACAAGAGTTAAGCATAAATAAGCAAGGAATGATTAGCACAATAGCCAAAAATAAACTAATAATCTTCTTTTTCATATAAACTCCTTAATATATTTTTAGTGTTTTGCTTATCATTATTCAATTAAAACAAACAAAAGCATGGCAATATCAACACTTATAATCAAACAACAATATTACTATAATCATCTTAACAAAATTTTTGTTTTTTTCCAAATATTTTTATATATGAAGAAGAAATATATTGTGTGAAACAAATTAATATTGTCGGAAATGAAAATTTAGTCATAGTTTTTAAAATACTCATCGATATGATTTAGGAGTCGGAAACTTGAGAATATGACTATATTGCATTATTATAGATAATAATTTATTTCTACATAATAAATTCCCGTTTTAAATCTAATATTCACTCCGCTTGTTATTTTCACTAAATACAATACAAATTAATCTTTGATTTAGGCAGCCCTGTGCACAAGGAAACTGTCACGAATCTTTAGTGAGTGACTGAGTGGTTGTTGTGGTGTGTATCACTACTTTACTAATTATTCCACATAATTTTTAAAAAGCAATTAAGCAAATTTACAAAATAATTTATAAATTTAATTGATTATTTACAAAATAAA
>JBNMHL010000049.1:0-6783 GCA_050872745.1 Clostridiales bacterium
GTTAAATCTATATGCTAATTCAAACAATTCATCAACTCCATTTAATGGCGGAAATATATATGCATATGCAACAAATTCAAAAACTTGCTATGTTGGTGAATTATTTAACAGGCACAAAACTGCTGTTGTTAACGACAACACTGGAATTAAATTCTAATTAAGAATTAGCCACAAAATAACTACAATAATAATTGTTATTAGTTTAGTTAATAAAAAAAACACTAGAATTAAACGAATCCTATGGGAAACGTTTTAGAAATTTCTAGTGTTTTTTTTGTTGTGAATTAATAGTTGAATTTTGAGAATATTATATTGTGTGAGTGAATAGAGTGTGATTTTTTATTGTGATTCATCACGCGTTTGTAAAAGAAAAAAACAAGATGACATAAATCACCTTGCGTTAATAACAAAATTATTCAGCTTTTGGTTTAGCTAGTTCTTCTTCATATTTAGCAAGAACTAATTTATTGATTTCTTCTCTTGTTGGAGTGTTTAGAGGGTGAGCGATATCTTTGAATTCGCCATCATTTGTTTGCCTATTAGGCATTCTAACAAACAAGCCTTGATTTCCTTCTAAAACTTTAATATCGTGAACAACAAAGCATTCATCGATTGTGATAGATGCAACAGCTTTTAATTTGCTATCATCTTTTTGCATTAGTCTAATTCTAACATCAGTAATTTTCAATTTAGTTATCTCCTTATTATTTAGTTAGCCTTATTATAGCAAAATAATTTTCATAAAACAACTTTTTTTAGCCTATTTCATATATAATTTTATGATAAAAAAAGATTTTAAAAATTTGAAAAAAATTCATTTTATTGGCGTTTCAGGAATATCAATGAGTGGGCTTGCGAAGTTTTTGCTTATTAATGGTGTTAAAGTTTCTGGCTCTGACTTGCTTGAAACTAGTATCACGCATGAATTAATAAATTTAGGGCTAATATTTTATTCACATCATAGTGCTGAAAATATTGATAAAGATACTCAAATGGTCGTGTTTTCAGGTGCAATTAAGCAAGATAATGCTGAAATTTTAAAGGCGAGAGATACGGGAATAGAGGTTTTGGAAAGATCAGAATTTTTAGGTCTTTTCTCAAAATTATTTAAAAATGTTCTTGCAATATCTGGTTCTCATGGAAAAACCACAACAACGGCATTTCTTAGTAAAATTTTATTGAAAGCGGGATTAAATCCAACTATTGCACTTGGCGGTGAATTTGCAGATTTAAATACTAACTTTGTGATTGGCAAACGTGAATATTTAGTGTGTGAGGCATGTGAATATAGAGAAAGTTTTAATTACTTAAAGCCAACATTTTCTGTGATAACAAACATTGAGGCAGAACATTTGGATTATTATAAAACGAAGGAAAATGTGGAAGAAGCATTTGTTAAATTTGGAAACTTGGCAAAAAATAAAATTGTTTGTTTTGAGTCTTGCGCGAAAGTTTTGAATAAGTGCAATAAAGACTTAATTGTTTGTGGGAAAAGTATTTTTAACGACTATTCATATATTTATGTTGAAGAAACAAAAAGTGGTCAGCGATTTAAAGTTTTGAAAAGGGGCAAGTTATTTGGTTACTTTGAAATAAATTTAAAGGGTGAATATAACCTTAAAAACTCACTTCTTTCAATAGCGGTGAGTGATTTGATTGGTGTTAAAGCAGATGATATAAGATCAGGTCTTCTTGATTTTAAAGGTGTTAAACGCAGAAACGAGCAAATAGGAAAAATAGATAATGTGAGTGTGGTGGCAGACTATGCACACCATCCAACAGAAATAAAAAATTCACTTAAGAATGCAAAAGAGCATTATGGAAAAGTGCTTTGCGTTTTTCAACCGCACACATTTTCTCGAACTAAAACGCTAATGGATGAATTTATAGATGCTTTTAATGATTGCGATAATGTGTTTGTATTTAAAACATATCCTGCGCGTGAAAAATATAATGCAAAGGCAAACGGAAAAGTGCTTTGTGATGCCATAAAAAACGAGAATAAAAAATATTTTGCGAGCAAGCAAAAACTTATTAAAGAGATTTTTGAGCAAGCAAAAAATTATGATTTGGTTTTAGTGCTTGGTGCTGGTGATATTTATGAAATTATTAAAAAATCGCTAAATAAATAAAAATATATCTTGACTAATAGGTTATTTTATTATATAATACTCATACTGCGTAATTGTTGGACTATTGCGAGTTCGTGTATAGCTAACAAATCTAGAGCAAAGGAGAAGGTTAATGAAAGCTGATATTCATCCAGATTACCACGAAGTTGAAGTAACTTGTGCTTGTGGAAACACTTTCAAAACTAAATCAACAGTTAAAGGGGACAAAATGTCTATTGATGTTTGTAACGTTTGCCACCCATTCTTCACAGGTAAACACAAACTTGTTGACACTGCTGGTAGAGTTGAGAAGTTTAAGAAAAAATATAATTTAGATTAGTTAATTTAGGGTAAGGCATTTTGATTTGGAATGTCTTATCTTTTTGTATGGAACGCTTTGGGTGAGAACCACCTTAAGCGTTTTTTGAATTCGTTTTAGGAATATGTTACGTTTTCAAAAGAATATGTGTTGAAAATGGCTGAAAATATGCTTAGCAAAGCAAATATAAATAATTCTAGTGTCTATGCGAAAGATTTATTTATCTTTAAATTTGGTGATAATATTAGCCAAATTAATGAGGTTGCGTTGCAAGAATATTTATTGCTTGTGAATAGAAAAATAAATGGTGAACCAATTGAAAGAATCATTGGTGAAACGGAGTTCTATGGTGCAAAATTTAAGTATTCAGATAACACGCTAACACCAAGGCAGGAAACTGAAGTTTTGGTGGATATGATTGCAAAAGAAAATCCAAAAGGGTTAAAATTGCTTGATATGTGTGCTGGAAGCGGTTGCATTGGGATATCACTTGCTTTGTCGCAAAATTACGATGTAACGCTATGTGACATCTCTAAGTATGCCATTGAAAATCAAAAAGAAAATATGCTTTTAAATAATGTTTTTTGCAAAATTATTGAAAGTGATTTATTTGAAAAAGTTAATGAAAAATATGATATAATTGTTAGCAACCCGCCATATATAAAATCAAGCGTTATTAAAAATCTTGAGAAAGAGGTGTTGGAATATGATCCAATATTGGCGCTCGATGGTGGCGAAGATGGAATGATGTTCTACACAAAGATTATAGATGATGCTTACAAATATTTAAATGAAAACGGAAAGTTATATCTAGAAATAGATAATGGATTAGAGATCAAAATAAAAAACCTTTTAGATAAACATTATGATAATGTTAGAATTTTAAAGGATTTTAGTGGAAATTATAGATTTGCAATTGCAAATAATAGGAGAGTTTGATGATAGAAAAAATTACTGCCTTATATCAAAAATATGAAGAAGTTGCAAAAGAAGTTGTGAAACCTGAAGTTATTGCTGATAATAAAAGATACACTCAATTAATTAAAGAATATAATAATTTGCAACCAATTTACGATTCATATAACGAATATAAAAAGATAGAGCAAGAAAATGCAGACATAAAAGAAATGCAAAAGCAAGAAAAAGATTCTGATATGCTTGCGATGTTCGATGAGGAATTGAAGTCAAATGAAGAACGCTTAAAAGAGCTTGATGAGCATTTTAAAGTTTTGCTTTTACCTAAAGATGAAAACGATGAGAAAAACGTAATAATGGAAATTAGGTCTGGGGCTGGTGGAGAAGAAGCCAGTTTATTTAGTGCTGTTTTGTTTAGAATGTATTCAATGTATGCTGAATCGCAAAGATGGAAAGTTGAAGTTTTAGATAAAAATGATACTGAGCTTGGTGGAATCAAGGAAGTATCATTTATGATTAAAGGTAAAGGTGCTTATTCAAAATTAAAATATGAAAGTGGAGTTCATAGAGTTCAAAGAGTCCCTGAAACTGAAAGTTCAGGAAGAATCCACACAAGCACAAGTACGGTTGCGGTTTTGCCAGAGCATGAAGAAGTTGATATTGAAATTAATGAAAAAGATGTTAAGGTTGATACCTATCGAAGTTCGGGAGCGGGTGGTCAACACGTTAACACAACAGATAGTGCTATAAGATTAACCCATATTCCAACAGGTATTGTTGTTTGTTGTCAAGATGAAAGATCTCAATTAAAAAATAAGGAAAGGGCATTTAGTGTTTTAAAAAGTAAATTGTATGATTATTATCAAATGCAACTAGATACTGAATACGCAAGAAATAGAAAAGAGCAAGTTGGAACTGGTGATAGAAGCGAAAGAATCAGAACTTATAATTACCCACAAGGAAGATTAACTGATCACAGAATTAATTACACAGTTTATAACTTAGAAGCATTTTTAAATGGTGATTTAAATGATTTAATTGAAAACTTGCAAATTGCAGATCAAAAACACAAACTTGAAACAATGGAATAATAGTTTGTTTCTTATGTGAATTAAATAACACGAAAAAGGCTAAGTTGAATTTAAATTTGACTTAGTCTTTTTTCAATAAACTTTGCCTACATAAGAAATGTTACAAATTGTTCAAGAAGTTGTTTAGTTGTTACAGTTATTTGCCAATAACTAATATGTTTTTGTCAAAACATCAAAAAGAACAATTCATGCAGTTGCAAGGATTAAGTCCGCATGTTGAGTTGTTTGTGGAGTTATCTAAAGCTGTTAAAATCAAAAGTAACAATATTAAAAAGTTGGTGTTGGTGTTTAAGTCGGTTTCGCTAGCAGAAGCAAGTATTGATAATAGTAAAACTAATAATATGTTATTTGTGTTGTTCATAAAATTATCCTCTCGAATTTAACAAAATATTCCAAAATTCATCAATAATATTTAATATGTTTTAGAATTAGAAATTGTGATTATTTGATGTTAAAAATGAAAAGTTGTATAATAGCGGTTGTTAAATAGATTACATAAATATAGTCGCTAAAAAATTAATAGGCTTAAATAATAATGTGAGTTTAAATATTTAAAGAGAGTTTATGTGTTTAGACATTTAGAATGAATTAGGGCAAATGCTTTAAAAGCTAAGTTGTTGAATTGAAAGGGGGAAGTGGAAATGGGAGAAATACTTTTATTGAATAATAAAAATTATGATAGGCTGAAAGACTATATGCCAAAGGATAACACTCTTAAAAAAATTGCTGAATTTTTCAATTCTTTTTCCGATCCCACAAGAGTAAAAATAATAACGGCATTATGTGTTACGGAAATGTGTGTAAACGATTTATCAATTGTACTTAATTTAAACCAAACAACTGTTAGTCATCAATTGAAGTTATTGAAAGCATCTGGAATTGTTGATTGCACAAGGTTTGGTAAAATTATGTATTACAAAATAATAAATGATAGCATTAATGATATAATTTCAAGTGGAGTAGATTATCTATTGGCAAATTAAGTTAATTATAATTTGTGTAAAAATTAAAATAGTGTTTGTGTTTTGTTAGCAAACACTTTTTTGCTGAAAGGGGCTAACTACCTCAAGCAGGTTGTATTAAATCTAAATAAAATTGTCTTATTTTGCTATTACTTGCATTTTTAATAATGTTGTTTTATTTAAAACTCTTTTTATTTTATACGCTGTTTTTATTTTATTTGCTTGTAAAATGAGCGATAAGTGATATAATAAAAATATGAGAGAAGATATAAGAAAAAAAATAAAACAAAAGGTGTATGATTTACCAACTTGCCCTGGCGTATATAAAATGCTTGATGAAAATAATAATATTATTTATATCGGTAAGGCTAAGAATTTGAAAAATAGAGTGAGTTCTTATTTTATAAACACAGATAAGCCAGAGAAGGTTAAGCAAATGGTTGAGCATGTTTTTGATTTTGAATATATAGTTGTAAAAACCGAACTTGATGCTTTAACTCTTGAGAGTAATTTGATTCACTATCATCAACCATTTTACAATATATTACTAAAAGACGGGAAAGCGTTTCCGTATATTAGAATTAATAAAAAGGAAAAGTTTCCAAGAGTTGAAATCGTTAGAAAGGTTAAAAATGATGGGGCGAGTTACTATGGTCCGTTTTTTGCTAAGATTAACATCAACTCACTTTATCAAATTATAAATAACACATTTAAGCTAAGAGATTGCAATTATAATCTAGACAATAAAAAACTAGATAGAGAGTGTTTACAATATCACATCGAAAATTGTTTAGCACCTTGCACTAGAAAAGTGGATGCGGAAGAGTATAGGAAAGAGGTTGATAGAGTTGTTGATTTTCTTAATGGAGACTTGTCTTACGCAAAAAGAGTTTTGGAAAACAAAATGAAAGTGTGCTCTAGTTTACAGCAGTATGAAAAGGCTATGGAATATAGGGATGATTTAAAGCAGATTGAATATTTGAATTCGCTTATTTTAACTGAGTTAACCAAGTTAATCGACTTAGATGTGTTTGCAATGTTTGAGCGAAATAATGAAAAAGTTGTGAGTGTTTTGATTGTTCGTGGAGGGAAAACGGTTGGTGTTTCTAATTTCAAATTAGATGATGTTAGTGAGAATAATGATTCTTATTTAAATTTCATTATTCAATACTATATGGCAGAGAATCATATACCTACTGACATTATCGTGCAAGATTGTGACAAAAACTTGCTTGAATGTTATCTTCAAAACAAGTTTCAAAATAAAATTTGTGTAACCATTCCTAAGATTGGAATAAAGAAAAAGTTGCTAGATGTGGCTTTCGATAATGCTAAAGAATACTATGATAAAAGTATTGAGAAAAGTGAACGAAAACGAATAGCAA
>JBNMHL010000050.1:0-6613 GCA_050872745.1 Clostridiales bacterium
AAAAAACTTGCATGTGGCTCTAAAATTCTTTTGCTAGATGTTAAATATGGTAAAGGTGCCTTAATGGAAAATGTGAAAGATGCCGAAGAACTAGCTAAAACTATGGTTAAAATTGGGAACATGAATGGCACTAAAACTTGGGCAATCCTTACTAATATGAACACACCACTTGCTGAAGGAATTGGAAGTGCACTTGAAATATATTCAGTTGTTGAAGCAATTAATGGTAAAAACTCTATTTTGAGGAAAATAAGTATTGAAATAGCATCGTATTTATATCAAATGGATAAAAATTGCTCTATTAAAGAAGCGAAAGAAAAGGTTTGTGCTATTGCAATTAATTGTGATCTTGTTAAAAATAAGCTTTGTGAAATTGTTAATGTGCATGGTGGTAATAGCGATTGTATTGTTGATAAAAATAAATTGCTTAGAACGAAAAATGTGTTTGAGATAAAATCAAGCGAGAATGGGTATGTTAATAAAATTGATCCTTTAGAATTGGCTAAATTAGTTATGATCCTAAAAGATAAAGCAGATGATGATAAGAAGCAATATCAAGGCATATTATTAAATATTTCATTAAACTCATTTGTAAACTCTGGAGACTTAATTGCTAGAGTTTATTCTGATACAAAAATTGATGATGAATTTAAAAACAAGTTGCGTGAGGCAATCGTAATAAAACCTAAAAAGTGTAAGGAAGAAAAATTGATTTATAAAGTGATTAAGGAATAGAAGAGTAAAGTGCGTTTAGTTAACAGGCTAAGTGCTGTTGAAAATTTATGCTGTGATATGTAAAATATAGCAAACATTGTTTTTTGTGATTTTATGGTAAAAATATAAAAAGGTGTTTATGATTTATAAAAGTAATTCTTTAGAAGAAACAAAGATAATAGCTCAAAAAGTTGCGAAAGGATTAAAAAAAGGTACTACAATTTTGTTGCGTGGCGATTTAGGTGCTGGTAAAACAACATTTACTGGTTTTCTTTGTGAGGCTTTGGGGGTTGAAGATGTTGTGTCAAGTCCAAGCTTCACCATAGTTAAGGAGTATTATGCTAAGGATTTTAAAATTTATCATATAGATTTATATCGACTATCATCTGATGAAGAATTGATTGAAATTGGATTTGATGAAATTATAAATGATGAAAGTTCAGTGAAAATAATTGAATGGCCAGATATTGCAATTGATTATATAACTGGCAAAGTATTATCAATTAACATCTTATACTCAAATTTCGGCAGAAGTTTTGATATTAACGAAGTGGAAGTGTAAGTGTGTAAATAAAATACAAATTGAGTTAGGGAATAATCAAAAAATGTAACTAGTATTAGCTTAATGTTTGAAATAATATATTTACAACTTCACTTTATAATACGTTTAGTGAAGCGGGAGTTAAACTAATAAAATTATATAATAGTGTTAATTTTTTTTAATATGGATTTAAATAGGAGTTTTTATGATAATTTTAGGTGTGAATACAACTCAAATAAACTCTAAAATATATCTTCAAAAAGATGGAGTAATCGATTTTGAAGATCTAGGTAATTCTAAGGTGAGTGAGTCGTTGCTTAATAAGGTTGAAGAGTTATTGATTAGAAATAACATTGATATAGATGATGTTGACTTTTTTTCGTGTGGTATAGGTCCTGGTTCTTTTACTGGGGTTAGGGTTGGTATTGCAACGATAAAAGCATTTTTAATTGCTAATGCAAAATCAAAATGTGTTCCGGTTGGAACATTCGAACCCTATATTTTTGCAAATCAAATAAGTGATGGATACATACTTTCACAATGTACAAAAAATTCAGTTTATTGTTGTGAGGTGAAAAATGGTGAAATTTTGTTGATATCAAATTTACAAAATATTCAATTAAAGGACCTTCATAAGGTGTATATCATAGATAATGATTTATCAGCACTTAATTCAAATTTTATAAGCTTGGATTTGACTGAAAAAGATTATTTTAGGTATGTGAATAAATTAATTGATGAGGGTGTATTTGTTGATGCAAACCAATTGGTTCCAAATTATTGCTTAGAATCTCAAGCTGAAAGGAATTTAAAACAAAATGAAAACAACAAATAATAAAATTTGTTTACATGATATAACAAATTGTGGAAAAAGTTTAGGTTCAAAAGATGTTAATATTTTTTTAGATAATATAAAAAAAGATGATTTAAAATTTTTAAAAGCTACTAAAAAGTATGTAAATATCATTAAATCAATTGAAGATGAAACTTTGCCAAGTGAAGCTTATTCTGAGCAAATAATCTTGGAGAATATAGCTAACAAAAATATGATTAATTACATTTTGTTTTGGCGTGATGAATGTGTTGGTTACACTTGTTGTTCATATTTTGGTGATGAAGCTGAATTACTTAAAATATGTGTTAAAAATGTCTATCAGCACAAAGGTTTTGGCAATATTTTGTTGAACAAGCTTATTAAAAAACTAAAAACTCTAAAAATTGAAAATATCTTTTTGGAAGTGAGAGAAGATAATACTAACGCTATTAATTTTTATGTTAAAAATCATTTTAACAAAATTAGTGAGCGAAAAAAATATTATAAAGATGGAACAAATGCTTTAATTTTGAAATATAACATTCTATGAGAGAAAATTCATTTTATGAATTATGCATAGCTAAAGCGTTGGATGATATTTGTTTTGGAAAATATGTTTATTAATCACCTAATTATTTGAATAAAATTATTTAATATAATTTGACTTTTAAAATAAAATAATAAAACGCTTAATATAGAAGCTATGTTAAAAACTAACGAATATGTTTTATGAAGAATTGAACTATAGACTAAATATTATTAATAAAAATTTACCAACTATGATTTTTTTACATGGTTGGGGATGTTCAATGGAATCTTTCAAATATTTTGAAAGATTTTCTTCTTGCGATTTAAATACGTTGAATATTGATTTATATGGCTTTGGGCAATCGAGTGAATTGAAAAATGTTGATATGTATGATTACACTAAAAAATTATATTTATTTTTAAAATCGAAAAATATAACAAATATTATTATAGTTTGTCATTCATTTGGATTTAGAATAGCAACAATTCTTACTACCTGTTTTGATATCAAAGTTAGTAGTGTGATTGTTACTGGCGGGGCTGGTTGTAAACCAAAGTTTAGTTTGATTAAGTGGTTTAGAATAATCCATTATAAACATATTGTTAAGAATGAAAAACGTAAAAAATTGAAAATTTTGAAAAAATGTAAGAAGAATCAAGATTGTTGTAGAATTGTTGCATCTG
This sequence comes from Clostridiales bacterium, assembly GCA_050872745.1. Taxonomy (GTDB): domain Bacteria; phylum Bacillota; class Clostridia; order Christensenellales; family UBA1242; genus UBA11490. The sequence goes on from JBNMHL010000050.1 coordinate 3,282, forward strand.
ATAAGATGTGTCAGCAGTTTAAAAACAATAATGTAATGGATCGTAATAAAATAAAAAATAAATATAAAGTTAAAAAATATGGCAGTGTGGATTATAAAGAATCTAGTGTTGAAATGAAAAAATTCTTAGTTAAGGTTGTTAATCAACATTTGGATTATTTATATAAATTATTTGATTGTGGCTTGCTACTATATTGGGGGAGAAAAGATAAAGCAACGCCACTCTATATGGCAACAAAATTGTGTAGGTATTCTAAAAAAATTAAGCCTGAATTTATGGTTGTTTCAGGTGATCACTTCTGCTTTATGAATGATAAAGAATACTTTGCTCGAGTTATTAAAAAATTTTTGGTTTCACAATTTATACTAAAATAAAATATATAATAGTATGAAAAATTTGTATTTAGTATTAAGTTTAATTTTAATTGTTGTATACTCATTTTATTTATTTAAATACTTCATTTGTTTATATCAATTGGAACATTATGATTTGATTTTTGCGATCAAAAGATATTTTAAGGGTGATGTCGTAAAATGCGTGTATTTAGGCTGGTTGTTAATTGAATTAGTTTGGGTGTTGTTGGTTGAGTTTGTTTTTAAAACTTGGCCTACATATTTAATGCTAGTATCCTTTGCTATTTCACTGTTGTGTATATTTTATCAACTTGTTAAATGTGACACGTCAAAAACTCCATTGAAACTGACAAAAAGAATTGTTAGATTGTTAATAATATATTTGGTTCTATTGGTAACTTTGTTTATAGTTAAAGTTAAATATATAAATGGGTTTGCGTGTGCTAATTTTTCAGTTTTTGATATTGTGCTTTGCATGGTTGTGATGTTAATAGCGATAACAATATCATATATAATAGAGTTAATAATAAAAAAGCATTATGTTAATATTGCTGTTAAAAAATTAAAAAAATATCCTAATATAATAAAAATAGGGATAGTTGGTAGTTATGCAAAAACAAGTGTTAAGAATATCTTGAGTCAAATCTTAAGTAGGTCTTATAATGTTGTTACAACTCCTAAAAGCTATAATACTTTATTGGGTATTGTGAAAACAATTCGAGAGCTGGTTGATAGCAAAACTGAAATTTTGATTTTGGAAATTGGCGCGGATAAGAATAATGATATTAAAAATATCTTGAAAATATTTGATGTTAATATTGGTATTTTAACAGGAATAACAAACCAGCATTTAGAGAAATTTAAAACGTTAGAAAATTTAATTAAAACTAAATTGTATATATGTGATTATATAAATAGTAAAAATGGCCAGTTGTTTTTAAACGCATTTGATAGTGTGATAATTGACAATTATTTAATAAAATTTGACAAAAGTAATAATAATATTGACAATAACACTATAGTTACAGACAATAATATATATAAAAGTGATACAATAAATAAACTAAAAGAATGTATCAATTTTAATCAATTTCTAGTTAATAATATAATTTACGAAAAGAAAAGTGTAAAATTTGATATTAATACAAATCAAAATAGTTATAGTTTTGAAACAAACTTATTGGGAAAACATTCACTTATTAATATTAGCCTATGCATTGCTGTTGCCTTATACTTAAATGTTCCTATTAATAAAATTTCCTCTGCTTTGAAACATCTAAAGCAAACTCCGCATAGAATGGAAATTAAAAAATTAACTATGGGTGCAACTCTTGTTGATAATTCATTCAATTCCAATTCTGTTGGTTTTAAATATTCTTTAGAGTTGCTAAATAGTTTTGATAGTAAGAATAAAATAGTGATAAGTCCTGGATTGGTTGAACTTGGTCCTGAGCAATCTATAGTCAACTATAATTTTGGTAAAAGTGTTGGTGAATATGGTTTTGATTTAATAATTTGTAATTATGTTAATAGGGATGATATTGAGGCGGGTTATCGAAGTGTTAATGATAAAGATATAGTTTACTATGACAATTTTTCGGGTGAGTTGGTGTCGTATTTAAACACTCTCGATGAAACCTATAGTGTTTTAATTGAGAATGATTTGCCGAGCAATTATTCATAAGGAGGTTATATGAAAAATATATTGGTTTTATTTGGTGGCGAAACAACAGAACACGATATTTCAATTTTAACAGCAATTCAAGTTTGTGATTCTTTTGATGTTTTAAAGTATAATGTAGTACCTGTGTATATTAATAAAAATGGTGAGTGGTTTCTAGTTTCTGATGTTGGCAGTGTTGCAAGATTTTTAAAAAGTGAGTTTAATATTAAAAATCGCTGTGTTTTAAATTATGATGGTGTTTTGTCTGTTGGAAAAGGCTTAAGGTCGAAAAAAATAACAATTGATTATGCTTTTATTTGTATGCATGGAATTAATGGTGAAGATGGAACTATGGCTGGGCTTTTAGATTTGTATCATATTCCAACTGTAAATTGTGGCGTTGAGTCAAGCTCAATTGCTATGAATAAAATTTTGTTTAAAAAGTTTATGCTTGCTATTGGTGTGCCAGTTATAGACTACTTTGATGTTTGTAGTGTTGATGAGGTTATAACGCGATTAAATAAGAAAACAAAAGATGGGAGATTTTTATTTCCTTTAATTGTTAAGCCAGCGCGATTGGGGAGTTCAATTGGTGTGGTTGTGTGTAATAATATTGATGAATATGAAAAGGCTTGTGTTGATGGATTGATGTTAGATGATTCGTTGTTGGTTGAAAGGTGTTTAACTAATTTTAATGAATATAATATCGCTATTTATAACACTGAGGATGGGTTCGTTGTTTCTGATATTGAACAACCATTAAGTTCGAGTAAGTTTTTGTCGTTTGAAGAAAAGTATCTAAACGATGGTAAGGGTGATGGGATGGAAAATATATCGAGAGTATTTCCTGCTAAGATTTCTAAAAATCTCCAAAGTGAAATTGCTATGTATGCGAAAAAAATTTATCATGAACTTAATATGAAGGGAGTTGTTCGCTTTGATTTTATTTACGACAATCAAGATAAAAAGTTATATATAAATGAGGCGAACACAATTCCGGGCTCTTATGCTAATTACTTATTTAGAAATAAGCAAATATCATTTACTCATATGCTTGATGATTTAATTGCTTATGCAAGGGTGGATTACATAAATAAAAAAAATATTATCAAAACATTTGATACTTCTGTTCTAAAAGAATATTCATACTCAATAAAAAAGTAAAAATGAATTAGTTTATATTATCGGAAGTTGTCGGCAAACAGCCCGAAGGGATACTTGCCAGCAACTGATGTTAATCAAAACTGGAAGAGCAAAGAGTATCTTTGCGGTGCTTTAGCACAAATTTTGAACTCGTTTCAAAATTTACTTCCTAT
>JBNMHL010000051.1:0-6437 GCA_050872745.1 Clostridiales bacterium
GTTGTTAATTATTTAAAGGAAAATGCTTTGATTTAGGGTGTTTATAAAAAATGCCCTAAATTAAGTTAATATGCTTGAAAGAGTAAAAATTTTAAACTTTTTTATGGTCCATACTTGACAATGGCACCCGCAGCAGTTGACTGTGTTGTTACGCACTTAAAGAATAGTAAAACAAAACCGGAAGATTATGATTTAATACTAACAGGTGATTTAGGTAAACTTGGTAGTGAAATTTTTATTGATTTAATGGGCTATAATGGCTACAAAAAAATTAAAAATTATAAAGATTGTGGTCATATGATTTTTGATTGTAATCAAAAAACTTTCCAAGGTGGATCAGGTGCTGGCTGTTCTGCGGCAGTTTTAAATTCATATGTTATAAAAAAATTAAAACAAAAAAAATTAAACAATGTTTTGTTTGTTGCAACAGGTGCTTTGCTTAGTACAACAACTAGCCAACAAGGCGAAAGTATTCCTGGAATTGCGTATGCAATTCATATTTCAAATAATAAAGGAGTGTTAAAATGTGGTGGTTAACGTATTTAAAAGTTTTTGCAGTTGGTGGATTAATTTGTTTGATCGGGCAAATTCTTATAATTAAAACAACAATAACAAGTTCAAGAATATTAGTGCTATTTGTTGTTATAGGTGCGATACTTGAAGGTTGTGGATTATATGAACCAATAGTTAATTTTGCCAGTGCTGGGGCACTTGTACCAATAACGGGATTTGGTAGATCTTTAGCAAAGGGTGCAATAGATGGAGTTAAAGAAAATGGAGTGCTTGGAATATTTAGTGGTGGTTTAACAGCTACAGCAGCGGGAATTTGTGCTTCTGTTATCTTTGCATATATCTTTGCTCTGATATTTAATAGTAAGACAAAAAAATATTGATAAGCAGCATAATTTTTATTGCATTTTTGATATGTATGGTAATTAAGGGGTAAGTGCAATATATTTGTCAATATAAACTAGGTAATATAAAAAATTAATATAGTTTAACTTCATACTATTAAATGGTCAAGCATATATTTTAGTATGAGCAAACTAAAGTGCAAAACTCGAAAAAAAAGAAAACACAAACTAGCAATTTCAATGACATTGTTGGTTGTGTTTTTTATTTGCTATTATATCTTCTTAGTTTCACCACTTTTAATAAAGAATATTAAAATATCAGCTCAAAAAAATCTTTTAGATGCAATGAATTATTCAATCACTAAAACGGCTAATAGTGATTTTGTTTATAATAAAATGATAACGATAACATATGATAATGATGGAACAGTAAATTTAATTCAAACTAATATGAATGAGATAAATAAGATTTATGCCGTTTTAGGTGACAACACTGAGGAATATATTAAAAATTACAATAATTCTTTTAAGATTAAAATGGGTAATTTTACTGGTTTATCGATTTTATCAGGGCTTGGTCCACAGATAAAATTTAATATAGATACTATTAATTCAGTTAAATGTGATTTTCATTCAAGTTTTACGAGTACAGGCATTAACCAAACACTACATAGTATTTATGTTGATATTACGGTTTCTGTTGGAGTTGTCTTACCTTTCACAAGTTGTGAAGTGTTAGATACGCAGCAATTTTTGTTGTGTGAAAGTGTTATCGTTGGGAAAATTCCTGAAGTATATTTATTTTCTGATAATTTAGATTCACTATTTAACTTTGTGCCTATTTAATAATTGAAAAAAAAATCAATATGTGATATCATATAACTTATGGTAGGTATAAGATATGATATTTCTTGATAATGCTAGCACAACAAGGATTTATGAAAAAAGTTTAGAGGTATATAATTTAGCAAGTATAAATGATTTTTGTAACCCTGGTGCATTATATAATCTTGGTAGTAAGAATTATAAGTCAATAAATGAATCTAAGATAAATTTTTTAAAGTATCTTGGAGCAACATCAAATGATAAAATTATTTTTACAAGTGGAGCAACAGAGTCGAATAATATGGCTATTATGGGCTCAATAAAAAATAAAAATGCAAAGCTTCTTTTTTCTCTTGGTGAGCATCCAGCAGTATACAATGTTGCAAAGAATCTTGAAAGTTTAGGATACAACGTTGATTATATAAAACTAATTGAAAATGGTGAAATAGACTATGATGATTTTGTTAATAAGATAGATGATAAAGTAGCGTTTGTTTCAATTATGCATGTAAATAATGAAACTGGTGCTGTTAATGATATTGAAAAGTTGGTAAAATATGCTAAGTCAATTAATCCTAAAATTATTTTTCACTCTGATGGTGTTCAAGCATTCGGAAAAATTGATGTAAATGTTAGTAGGTTAGGTGTTGACCTATATACAATTAGTGGTCATAAAATCCATGCTCCTAGAGGAATTGGTGCTTTGTTCTGTAAAAACGGCATCAATCTAAAACCAATAATTTTTGGCGGTGGTCAGGAAAATGGATTACGAAGTGGTACTGAAAACTATCCAGCAATTAAAGCTTTTGATAAGTCGGCTGTAATAATTCTAAAAAATAGAATGGAAAACTTTAATCATGTTAAAAAATTTTCTGAGTTATTTAAACAAGAATTGTTGGCGTTGGTTCCAAATGTAGTTTTTAATGGAGAGAATAAATCACCATACATCGTTTCATTTTCATTGCCGGGTTCAAGGGCGGAAACATTGCTTCATATGTTAGATGATAAGGGTGTTTTATTAAGTAACGGTTCAGCTTGTTCAACAAAAAAATTGGGGAACAGAATTCTTCAGGCAATGGGTGTTTCAAACTCGCTTATAGAAGGTTCTTTAAGGGTTAGCTTTTCAGAAGAGAATAGCATAGATGAAATCAAAATTGCAACGCAAGAAATTGCTAATTGCTACAATGAATATATTTCAAAAGTAAAAAAATAAGGACAAATTATGGAAATAAAACAAACAATATTAATAAGATTTGGCGAATTGTTTTTAAAAGGTAAAAATAGAGGATTTTTTGAAAGAAAATTGCTTGATAACATAAAAGAAAAGTTGTTGCCAATTAAATGCGAAATAAGGAAAATGGGCAATAGAATATTTGTTAGTGAATATGATGAAGTTGATGAAAACAACATAATTGCTGAATTGTGTAAAATTTTTGGGGTGCACTCAGTGAGTCCTGCAGTTATGTTAAAAACAGATATGGGTGGTATTAAAGAATATGTTGAATCAATAAGGCTAAATAAAAAAACATTTAGAGTGACTGTAAATAGAGCAGATAAATTATTTCCAGAAAATTCAACTAAATTTTCAGCAACCCTAGGTGGAATTATTCTTAAGAATAATAAAATTGCAGTTGATTTGCACAATCCAGAAGTTGATGTAAATGTTGACATTAGAGAGAATGGTTATACATTTATTTTTTATGAGGTTATTCAGGGTTTAAATGGCATGCCAGTTGGCACTAGTGGAAACGGATTATTGTTGTTATCAGGAGGAATTGATAGCCCTGTGGCTGGTTTTTTGACATCAAAAAGGGGAATGAATATTTCAGCTTTACATTTCCATAGTTATCCATACACGAGTGAGCAAGCTAAAGAAAAAGTATTAAAGCTTGCTAAGATTGTATCCGAGTATTCTGGAAATATTAAAATATTTATTTGCAATTTTAAAGAAGTACAAGAAGAAATTCACAAAAAATGCAATGAAGAATATATGATAACAATTATGCGAAGAATTATGATGCGAATTGCCGAAAAAATATGCCAAGCAAATGAATTGCAGGCTATTATTACGGGTGAGAGTTTAGGTCAAGTAGCTAGTCAAACAATTGAGAGTATCACGGTTACAAATAATGTTCTAAAACTAATTCCTGTTATAAGACCTGTTATTACTATGGATAAAAGTGAAATAACTGAAATTGCTAAAAAAATAAATACCTTTGAAACATCGATACTTCCATATGAAGATTGTTGCACAGTATTCTTGCCTAAATATCCAATTATAAAGCCCAAATTAGAGAAAGTTATTAGAGAAGAAAACAAACTAAATATTGATGATTTGGTTGAAAGAGTTATTAATTCTGTCGAAATTATTGAAACTAAAAATATTTAAATTATTTTATATTACAAAAGTCGAGTTTTTATATGATTATAATTGTATAATTATTTGACTTTTTTTTGTTAAATAATTAAACTATAAATGTTGTAGTGAGAAATCACTATTGGAAATAGATGTTTTAAAAATAAATTTATAACTTGAACAAATATTTATTTAATTTATTTGAATAATTATTTGAAATCTATATATTTAGCATAATTAATTTATTAAAATGTTTAAAACATTATATTTTATTTTTTTAAGGAGAAGGCTATGCAAACTAGTATTATGAGTTTATTAGCTTTGTCTTCGGCAGGATTAAGTGTTATTGTGGCAGGAATAGCAATTATTGTTTCCGCACCCCTTGCGATCTTAATTTATGTTTATTCGCAAAAAGGTAAATTAAGTAAAAGTAAAGAAAATGCAAATAACATTATTGAAAAAGCCAAAGAAGAAGCTAAAACAATAAAAAAAGAAGCTTTACTTGAAGCTAAGGATGAAGTGTTTAAAATTAAAAATGACTGTGATCAAGAAGTTAGAGAAAGAAGAGCTGAACTTCAAAAATCAGAGCATAGAATCAATCAAAGGGAGGATTTTTTAAATTCTAAGGAAGAAGCTCTCGACAAGAAAAGTGATAATTTAGAAAATATCAAAAATTCATTGAAAGAAAAAGAAGACTCGATTCAAAAGAAAGTAGATGAACAAAATGAAATTACAATTAAAATGCAAAAAGAGTTGGAAAAAATTTCAGGCTTAACTAAAGAAGAGGCTAAAAATACCTTGATTTCTAAATATGAAGAAGAAGCTAAAAAAGATGCAGCTATTCTTGTTAGAAATATTGAAGAAAATGCTAAAGAAGAAGCAAATAAAAAAGCAAAAGAAATAATTACATTAGCTATTCAAAAAACTGCTGTTGATCACACTAGTGAGATAACAGTTACCAGTGTTGATCTTCCAAATGATGAATTAAAGGGAAGGATTATTGGTAGAGAAGGTAGAAACATACGTGCTCTTGAAAATGCAACTGGTGTTGATTTGATTATTGATGACACACCAGAAGCGGTCGTAATTAGCTCATTTGATCCAGTTAGAAGAGAAATTGCAAAAGTAGCTCTTGAAAAGTTGATCCTTGATGGTCGAATTCATCCAGCAAGAGTTGAAGAAATAGTTGAGAAAGTTACGCACGATATTGAAACAACAATCAAAGAAGCGGGTGAAGCGGCAGTGTTTGATGCTGGTATACACGGTATGCATCCTGAACTTGTTAAAATTTTAGGTCGCTTAAAATATAGAACTAGTTATGGGCAAAATTGTTTAAAGCATTGCTTAGAAGTTTCATATCTTGCAGGTTTGTTAGCTGTTGAAGTTGGTGCTAATGAAAAAATTGCAAGGCGTGGTGGATTATTGCATGATATTGGTAAGGCTGTTGATCATGAGGTTGAAGGAACACATGTAACAATCGGTGTTGAACTTGCCACAAGATATAAAGAAAGCAAAGAAGTTATTCATTGTATTGCTGCACATCATGGAAATGTTGAGTTTGAGAGTTTAGAGGCTATAATAGTTCAAACAGCCGATGCTATAAGTAGTTCAAGACCAGGGGCTAGAAGGGAATCACTAGAAACATATATTAAAAGATTGCAACAACTTGAAGAAATTGCAAATGGATTTAAAGGCGTTGAAAAGAGTTTTGCAATTCAGGCTGGAAGAGAAGTTAGAATCATAGTTAAACCAGAAGAAATATCTGATGAACAAGCTCTATTTATGGCCAAAGATATTGCTCAAAAAATAGAAAAAGAAATGGAATATCCAGGGCAAATAAAAGTTAATGTTATTAGGGAAACAAGAAGTGTTGATTATGCGAAATAACTTGCATAATAATGAATAGTAATGTTCTAATTGCAAAAGATATATTATTACCAATAAAGGAGAGTATAATATGTCTGGAACAATATATAAAACTGGTGAAAAACCAGGAAGTGGCGAATATACTTGTACAAACTGTGGTCAAGTTGTTTCGGTTGGTGAATACGATAAATTACCACCATGCCCAAGATGTTCGAATAATGAATTTACTAAATAAAAAAATCCAAAGTGGTTAGTATTATCACTTTGGATTTTTTTAAACAAAAAGAGCCTTTACTTAAAGACTCTTGCTCATTCTGGCAGGGGAGAGAGGATTCGAACCCCCAACCTACGGTTTTGGAGACCGCTACTCTACCGTTGAGCCACTCCCCTAAGGTGTAACAAAATTACTATAATAGTATAAGATATATCCGTTTAAATGTCAATAAATTTTTTAAATATATTAATTAAGTTTAAAAATCCAACAAATAATGGTGGGAGTTGTTTAATATAAAATTAAAAGATAAGTTTTAAATTTA
>JBNMHL010000052.1:0-6242 GCA_050872745.1 Clostridiales bacterium
TATTAGTATAATAATATATTAAGGAGAAATAAAATGGAAGAAAAAACAACTTATAAATCAAAAGTTATTTGCGATGCAATTTGCGGAATTTTGATGCTTCTATGCATTATATCTTATATTTGCGTTGGTCTATTTGCTAAAATTTGGCACCCAACTTGGATTATACTTGTTGGCGGAGCAGTAGCTTGCGGAATTATTGGAATCATTAATTCAACCGTTATTAATATGAAAGAAATTAATAACAAAAGCACAAAATAACTTAAAAACAACAAAAAAAACATATTAGTTAAATAATCTAATATGTTTTTTTTTATTATCATTAAATTTAAGTAATCAACTTAACATAAATTAAGCAGCTTTGTTGTATTTAGCAACTAGGTCTGCCCAAGCTTGTTGTTGTTCTGAAGTTAGTTTATTAACTTGAGTTTCGTATGTTGTTTTATATGTGTCTGCAAAAGATTTAACAGCTTCGTTATATTTACTTTCTAATTCTGATTTAATTTTTGCATAATCTTCTTTAGCAGCTTTGATTAATCCAGCTTTAACATTATCGAATTCAGCAACTAATTTATCAAAATCTTCTTCAGCAGATTTTAAAGCAGACTTTGCATTTTTAACAGATTGTTCAGCACCAGCACGGAAAGCACTATCTTTTGGAAGTTTGTTTAATGTTTCTTCAGCACTATCTAATGCTTCTTTAGCAGCTTTGAATATTTTTTTAGCAGCTTCAACTGCTTCATATTTTGCTTTATCAGCGCCAGTTGTTAAACTAGTTAATAAGCTATCAACTTGGCTTGAAGCAAGGCCAGCATATTCTTCTTGTTTTTCTTTAATAAGTTTAACAAGTTCTTTTTCACTCATTTCATTTAATTCGAAATCGGCAAGTTCAGGAGCATATTTGTTAACCAATTTAACTAAGTCATCTTTAGAAACTTTTGGTAATTCGATATTTGCTGTGATTCCAAGTTTTCCGAATGCTTCAGTAACTTTATCTTTTGCTTTTGTTTGCAAAGCTTCAACATCAGCATCAACAGAACCATTGATTGTGATAGTAACATCTTTAGTTCCTTCGAATTTATAGTTACCAGAAATAGCATATTTATCAACCATAACTTGAAGAGCAGATTCAACGCTCATTCCTTTAAAGTTGATATCAGCATAAAATGAGTCAGCATCAGAATTTTCAAATTTAACGCTAGCTATTTTATCTTTACCATTAACAATAAAAGTTACTTCAGGGTTAATAGAAACATTCATTTCTTTTTCTGAACCACTACTGCAAGATGTGAAACAAAATAGCATTGGCACAATCAAACATAAAGCAATAACTAAACTAATAATTGATCTTTTTTTCACTTTTCCTTCTCCTTTTTTAATACCCATATTTTAGCAAATTAAACGCTTCTTGTTAAATATTTTTTTGTTAGATTTTGTAATTTTGTGCATTTTATTCAAAGTTTGTTTAAAGTTAGATTTTAGTGTTATTGTTGTGTTTTAATGCTCTTTATATATATATTTATATATTTATTTATAAACAATCATTTAAAATACGTTAGGTTTTATGTGGCGTGTTTAAAAGAATATGTTGGTTATTTAACTCAGTTTGATGATGGTGATTTTGATGCATTTAGCTGAAGAGGGTATGGTGGGGGTATTCTGGTTGCGATTTTTCGCAACCTTTGATGCGGGGCGGTCGCCCCGCATCAACAAATTCAAACGCGTTTGAATTTGGAATACCCCCACTCCCACGCACAACTTTTGCACCAAAATCACCCCTCAAACATCACCTAAACATCACGCCTTCCCCAACTACATATAATGCAACCACCAATAACCCAATAAAAAAATCACTTACAACAATATAAGTGATTTTAAAAAACTATTTAACAAGTGGAATAACGATTCCTAAAAGAACAACTAAAAGGAACACAAACCAAAGAACTTTCCAAACCATTTGTTTTGGTTTAACATATCTCCAAGCCAAATAAGCCACAATGCAAATTGCAAATGCAGTTGCAACACCTTGCATAACGCTAACAGCTTTAAAACTTGCACCGCAAAGAGATAAAATACTTGCAATTAAATACAAAATTGCAATTGCACCAACAACCCAAAAACTGATTTTATTTAAGCCCCAAGTTCTGATTCCGCCACTTCTTCTCTTGCTAGAACTTGATGAACTGCTTGAAGAACTTGAACTTGATTGAGCAGGTTTGCTAGATTGAGTTTTGGCAGTTGATTTTGTTGAGCTAGACTTTGTTGAAGTGCTTTTCTTTGCACTTGTTGTTTTCTTTGTTTCAGCCATAACACCCTCCTATTTTATATATGTTATTATTATACAAAGTGGTCAAATTTTGTCAAATTATTTATATAAATTATTATGATAAATCACCAAAAATATGATAAACTGAAACATACTAAATAAAGTTTAAGGCAACCTTTAACTAATAAACTAAAAAATCAACCATTTCATTTAAAAATTTGTTAGAAATAATTATACTAACATATTCACTCTTCAATCAATTTATTTAATTTGTATTTAAAGGTTCGTTAAACTTTCAATAAATAGGAGAAGATTATGATAGATGTGAGAATAGACCATAACGATGGCAATTTTAAATTTCGTGTTTGCGGAATTTTAGAGCACAACAACAAATTTTTAGTTGTTCGAATGAATGACAATAAATTCTATTGCTTACCAGGTGGCCACGTGGAACTAGATGAAGACACCGACCATGCTGTGGAACGCGAAATGGAAGAAGAACTTGGCTTTCCAGTTAAAAAGAAGAGATTACTTGCAATTCACCAAAACTTTTTCAAAGGAAAAGATGGCAAACCTTTTCACGAGCTTGGCTATTACTACATCGTTGAACCTGTTAACTCTGCCGATTTAAACACAAATGACTATGTTAGAATGGAAAACGATAAAGGTTATATCAACAAATTAGAGTTTAAATGGCTAACATTAGATGAGATGAAAAGCGGAATTTTCTTACCAAAAATTGTTCCACAAATCATCGATAACAAATCAGTTGAAAACATCATCACAAGAGACAAATAACAACCTATTATAACTAATACCCTCTACTAAAAAACTTATATAAGTTAAAAAAAAGAACACTATAAATTTGAAGCGCTTCCCAAATATTAGACTATTTTAGGAAATTCACTTAAATTTTATTGTGCCCTTTTTTTATTTAGTTCGTTTTAAACGAGATTGGTTTAATTAAATGCTAGTTTTAATAAACTACAATTACATAAACTAGTAAGCTAAACAAAAGTAAATTATAAATGATAAAGAGCTAATATAAGCGGGGACAACCCTTCAGTCACTTTACTTACATTCGTGCCAGTTTCCTTGTGCACTGTGGATGCCTATTTTATGGATTTAAGAATTGTGTAAAGGTGGAAATAATAGGCGGGGTGACTGAAAGGTTGTTATATTTAATCCCTCTTCTCTATTTATTACTTCCACTTTTTTTGTTTTCACATTTAATTTTCTTATTAACCTTAAAACATCTAATTGCATTTAAAATAGCAATAATTGAAACGCCAACATCAGCCAGAACCGCACTCCACATAGGTGCAAGCCCAACAGCACCTAAAGTTATAACAGCAATTTTAACAAACAATGCAAAAATGATATTTTCTTTAACAATTCGCATTGTTTTTTTTGCGTGAGAAATTGTTAGTGGAACTTTTTTAATGTTGTCATCTAAAACAACCGCATCAGCAAAGCCAACCGCAATATCACTTCCCATCATTCCCATAGCAACGCCAATATCTGCTTTTTTCAAAACGGGCGCATCATTAATTCCATCACCCACAAAGCAAACATTTTCAAATCCACTCGCTTTTAAGTTTTCAATTTCTTTAACTTTATCATTTGGCTTAAGTTCTGCCCTATAATCCACAGCCAAACTTTTTGCCACATCACTTGCCACGCTTTCTTTGTCGCCCGTTAGCACCACAACTTTTTCAACGCCAACATTTTTTAAATCACTTGAAATATATTTAGCATCTTCTTTAATTTCATCTGCCACCACAATATGCCCAGCATACTTACCATCAATCACGATATGCAAAGTTGTTTCCGCATGCGAACACATATTATTTTTTATTTTTAACTTTTGCAAAAGTTTATCGTTTCCCACATAAACTTGTTTTCCATCAATAACCGCCTTAACACCAAGCCCCGGCAACGCTTCACTTTTTTGCACACGATTTAAATCAAGTTTATTTCTCACAGCACCCACAACTGCTTCTGCAATTGGATGATTTGAACCATACTCACATAGTGCGCAAATTTCTATCAAATCTTTTTCACTCATATCGTTTGGGTGATTAAGCGTAATTTTAAAATTACCTTTAGTTAAAGTTCCCGTTTTATCAAACGCCACCGCATCAATTTTAGAAAGAGTTTCAATATAATTCACACCCTTAACCAAAACGCCATTCTTCGATAACCCGCCAACACTTGCAAAGAACGACAACGGCACAGAAATAACCAATGCACAAGGGCACGAAATAATCAAAATCGTGATTGCGTTTTTTGCCCAATATGCCCAATCTCCAGTAATTAAAGATGGCACTAATAAAATTATCATTGCAATTGCACACACAATTGGTGTGTAAACTTTGGCAAATTTTGATATAAACTTTTCAGTTTTTGATTTTTTATCTTCCGCATTTTGAACCATTTCCACAATTTTAAAAGCGGTGCTATCCTCAAATTTGCTTTCGATTTTAATTTTTAATGTTGCATTTAAATTTATGCACCCACTCAAAACTTTATCTCCCACGCCAACGCTATCTGGCACACTTTCTCCCGTTAACGCACTTGTGTTCACATCACTTTCCCCACTAACAACAACGCCATCAAATGGGATTTTTTCGCCACTCCCAACAACGATTATATCTCCAACACTCAATTCTTTTGGATCAACTTTTATAAGCTTTCCATTTTTTTCAATCATCGCGTAATTTGGCATTAGATTAACTAGGTTTCCAATAGCATCTTTGCTTTTATCAACCGCTAAGTCTTGCAAGAATTCGCCCACTTGATAAAGATACATAACTGCAACACCTTCAATAAACTCACCCAACACAAACGCACCAATTGATGCAATAAGCATTAAAAAGTTTTCATCAAAGATTTCACCGTGCGAAATATTCTTCACCGTGTTTCTAACAACCGAATATCCAATAACCAAAAAAGATGCCAAATAAAATGTTAACGACAACGCAAAAGAAAAATTGCAAAGCCCTAACACAAAAAATATCGCACTTAAAACAAACCTACCAATCATAATTTTTTGTTCTTTTTCCATACCTACTCCTTAATATGTTCACTTGCGTTTTCAAAGCACTTAATAATGTGGTCATCATAAAGCGAATAATACACAACTTTACCCTTCTTCTCAAACTTAATGATGTTGCTATCGCGTAGAATCTTTAGTTGGTGAGAAATTGCCGACTTTGTCATTGATAGCAAATTAGCCAAATCGCAAACACACATATCACTTTTGTATAACGCCCAAACGATTTTAACACGCGTGTTGTTTCCAAGCACTTTAAAATATTCACTCATTCCAATGAAATCATCCTCACTCAACATTTCACTTTGCACTTTTTCCACAACATCTTTATGCACCATTTCACAATCGCACACAAATTCATTCCTACTCATATTTTTCTCCTTTTTTCCACATTGAAACATTATACGTTTTCTACACTATCTTTTTATATCTTCTTCATTCTTTAAATTGAAACATTTTTCACTATAATTTTTATATTCACGTTTTGCGAGTTTTCTAAATACGCTCTAATCATTTTTTGAACTGAAACATTTACTGCATTTTTCAACTTTTATCATTTCCGCCTGTTATTGCGGTCGAAAACTTGACAATATAATCAATATTTAATGATAGATAATAAATCTTAACAAATATAATAAATTTCCGTTTTAGATTTATACAATCACTCAGCTTATTATTTCCGCTAAACAAACTACTAACGAATCATCAAACAATATTTGATTACACCCACTCCGCCTATTATTCCGCTAAATGCAATATAAATTAATCCTCAGAATCGGCGTCCTTGTGCAAGGGAAGCTGTCACGAGCGTAAGCGGAGTGACTGAAGGGTTCGTTCGATAAAACTTTTTGCTTGGGCTTCGGCTAAAAGCCTGCAGAATACGCAAAAAGTATTATCTCACTCCCATAAGTTAGCGGTCGAAAA
>JBNMHL010000053.1:0-6180 GCA_050872745.1 Clostridiales bacterium
AATTAATCAATATTAATTATTAATTTAAACATTAACATTATGCTCATTGATTAAAATAGTTTAAATAATAATTATTATTTAAATTATATTGTGTTAATTTGGAATATTTAATAAGCGTTGATGAAAAGCTGAGAAATATTAAAATTGTTTAGTCGTAATATAAAATGTTTCACGTGAAACATTTTTAATTTATACCGTTTATTAAAATAACTTTTACTTTGAAACTAAACTTAATCTAATCTATCATGCAAATTCATATTAACATTATAATTTTAATAAATTGCTTGAAATTTGATTTAAATAACAGTTTTTATTTTAAAGAGTAATATTTTGATTAAATTGCTTATTAATGCTAAAAAACTAAGTAAATATAGGTAAATTTGTGCATAAAGCAACAATCATTTGTTTGTGTTGAGATTAAAAGTTTGGTATAATATGAGTAACGAGGTTGAAATGGGAAAAATTATATCATTTATTAATCAAAAAGGCGGAGTTGGAAAAACAACTTCTTGCATCAATATGAGTGCTTATTTAGCTGTGTTTGGGAAAAAAGTGTTATTGATTGACCTAGATGCACAGGGCAATGCTAGCTCGGGATTGGGCTATGATAAGGAAAATAAAAATAAAGTAACGATGTTCGATGTGATTATTGAAGATAAAACTATTGAAGAGGCAATCGTTCCAACAAAGGTTGAAAATTTGTATTTAGTTCCTGCAGATGTGGATTTATCTGGTGCTGAAGTTGAATTAGTTAGTATGAATAATCGCGAAAAAATTATTAGAAACATTTTGAAAAAGGTTAAAGATAACTACGACTATATTTGCATTGATTGTCCACCATCATTAGGCCTTATTAGTGTTAACGCTTTAACGGCTAGCGATTCGGTCATTATTCCTATGGAATGTGAGTTTTTTGCGCTTGAGGGTTTAACACAATTGATGTACACGATTAAGCTAGTTAAAAAGCACTTGAATGAAAATGTTGATGTGGAAGGAGTTATTCTAACAAAGAAAGATAATCGAAATAACCTTGGTATATCGGTTGCCAACGATTTAAAAAATTTCTTCAAAGATAAGGTTTATGAAACCGTTATTCCAAGAAATGTTAGACTAGCGGAGGCGCCTAGCTTTGGTGAACCAATTGTGCTTTACGATCCTAAGTGCAGTGGTGCAAAAGCTTACAAAGCATTAACAGAAGAATTTTTAAGAAAGAATGGAGAAAGATAAAGTTATATAATTATAACTAATTATAATAACAATAGATATCTGAAAATGGAAATTGATTGGCTAATTTAAAAGTTATAATATGAAATCAAAGAGTTATCGTTTAAACACAAAATAAATTTAAAAAGAGAAATAAAACGTGTATTAAAATCTGGTAATTTATAGTTAAATAAAATTAATCAAATTAAAATAATACAAAATTAAAAATGCAAATATGGCTAATTAAAGCCAATATTAAGGAGAGTTGTATGGGTGAAAAAGGATTAGGAAGAGGTTTAAATTCGCTTCTTGGAATATTAGATAGAGCTGATGAGGGTGGCAAAATAACCGAAGATGAAAAGAAAGAAATTGAAAAGGCTGGTGTTACTGAAATTGAAATGGGATTGATTGATAACAACCCAAATCAACCTAGAAAAAATTTCGATGTTGTTGCTTTAAATGAGTTAGCTGAAAGCATTAAAACATATGGAATTGTTCAACCAATTATTGTTAATGAAAACAAAGGCAGATATTTAATAGTTGCTGGTGAAAGAAGATTTAGGGCTGGTAAAATTGCTGGATTAAAGAAAATTCCAGCGATTGTTAGAAATTATTCTGATAGAGAAGTTAAGGAAATTGCCTTGCTTGAAAATATTCAAAGGGAAGATTTGAATCCAATAGAATATGCAAAAGCTGTTAAAGAGCTTATGAATGAATATGATTGGACTCAAGATGAGATTGCCGATAAGCTAGGTAAAAGCCGTTCAAACATTGCTAACGTTGTTAGGTTGCTTTCACTTTGTCCGGCTGTTGTTAGCTTAGTTGAAAGCGGTAAGTTGAGTGCTGGCCACGCTAGAAGTTTGGTTGTTGTTCAAAATCCTGAAGTGCAAGAGAAATTAGCAAAGATTGCTATCACTAAAAGGTTAACAGTTCGTGATATGGAAAAGGCTGTTAAGGAAGTTCAAAATCCAAAACAACCTAAAGAAAGGTTAGCAAGAAAAAGTGTTGAACTTATGGATTTAACTTATAAATTAGAGAAAAAATTTGGCACAAAAGTTGATATTAAAGGCAATGATAATAGTGGAAAAATTGTTATTCCATATAAATCAAAAAATGATTTGGAAAGAATTTTTGAAAGTTTAGGATTGTTAAAATAAGGCTTTATTTGGCTATATTTTTATAAGCAAGTTTGTTATTAACCTATGAATGTGGTTTTAAATGTGTGTGGGTTTGGGAGCGGGGCGGAAGCCCTGCGAGCGAACGCTCGCTAAGAAGAAGGCGGTGGCCTTCTTCTTTTTTTGTGCACCCGCGCGGTGCACAAAAGAGGGCTTCCGCCCTATGCCGATTTCAAAAAACAATTCAACATTTGCACAGTTAAAACAAATTCCAACATTTAGCAAAATTCTAACAATTGTGCTATTTTAACTTATGCATATTTTAATATGTTTTCATTTTATAATGTAATTAATTGCAAACGATTTATTTTTTTGTTTTTGCAATTATAATGTAAAACGCAATTGAATTAGTTATAAATTTATAACTTTTTCAAAAAGTATTGACATTTGATATAACTTGTGTTATATTGGTGCTACTTAAAAAGAAGGGTGGATTAATGAAATATTTATCTGATAAAGAAATAAAAAATTTAACTGGTAAAGAATTAAAACAAGCTGAAAAAGCAAAAATGGATATGCGAAAAAAAGCTAGAGCATTGTGTGCTAGTGTTATGATGAAAGATGAAAACGGCTTTGATAAAAAGATTGAAGGAATGCTTAGTTATTTTTATGATATTCCTGAAGATGAAGTAAATGCTAGAATTATGGAAACTTTCCTAACCCCATCAGACTATGAAGATTATGTAAGGCTTAACGACAAAAAATATATCTATGATAGATTAAGTGAGAGTGAAAAGAAAAAAGCGGTTGATCCAAGATGTGTGAGAGATTATTTTGATGTGCCAACTAGTTATCATTTTTATAAATATCTTCAAATGGTTGGCTTGAAATTTAACGAGATGAGGGCAGAAACGGGCGTTAGAAGAAGATATTTCAAAGGTAATGAAAAAGCGTTTGTTAAGCAAAATTCACATATATATGAAAGTAATTATAACCTTAGAAGTGTTAGTGGTTTGCTTAAGTATGCTTTTGATTCTTACGCTAGTTTACCACAAGATGAAAATATGTTTTTTCAAAGGCGTGATATAAAGTTAAACTTAAAAAATGAGCCTATTAAGTCTTTTAGAAGTTTGAAAAAAATGGAAGAAAAACGCGTGCTAGATAGAGTTAACGATCCCAACACACCTAACGAAAGCGTGAGAGAAGAGTTTGAAAGCGATGTGTTTATGTATATGCTAGGTTATCTTGCTAAAGAAAAAGGCGTTAATGCTGAGATGCAAAATGACATAATTTCTAAAATGAAAGATGAGAGATATCTTGGCTTTAAAACAATGCCAGATAGATTAATCCCTAGCAAGAAAGAGGTTGGTCAAGATAAACAAGCGATTGAAAATGATGAACTAGATGGTCAAATTGGGCTTGTTGAGTATATAAAATTAAAACAACAAAAAGAAGCTCAAGATGAGAGCGAAAGAAAAGCACACATTTTAAGTGAGATGGAAAAAGCAAAAGATGAGAGCAATTTTGAGCAACTAACAATGAAAGGATATAGAACTTTTGGCGAACAATTGGTGCTAGGAACATTTGAAACACATATGCGTAATTCTGGTTTTGAGAACTATGCTGAAGGTGAAAGTGATGATGATTTGGTAAGTTGTGAAAATATTTGAATAGAGGAAATGGTGGAGTATGTTTAAAGTTGATAGTAAAATAAATCCTAATTACATAAAAATATATAGTGTTAGAGGAAAGCAACCAGTTGGTGTGGTTGGAATTAATTACAAAATAAATCAGTTCAATAGATTTATTGTTGTTCAAAATGGTTTGGTTAATAATGGCGTTATGAGTTTATATGATGTTAAAAATGACACAAATTATTTTGCTAAAAATTATGATGAGTTTGAAAAAATGTTTTTGCAAAATAACCACGGTGTTGATATGAGCAAGATTTCATCATTTAGTTTTAATCCAAGCGGGGATAAAAATAGTGATTATTCATATAGCCCTGAAATCGTTAGGGCAAACCGCACTGCTGATGATATTTTTAGCCTTTCAAAATACATTAATATCGATGATGTTCAACAGCTTCAAGGTGTGATTTCAGAATTTGATGACCACTACAACAAGTCGTTAAAAAGTGAGTTTATTAAAGATAGAGAAGAAAGGTTCTCTAAAATGAATAGTTTGCCGGAGCAAGTTGACAATTTTTCAATTGATCCAGCTATGTTTGAAAAAGAATAATTTGTTTTGTGCAATTTGCATAAATGTAGTTGATCTGTATTTAAATTTTAATCGAAGTGTGATAGTATCTTAAAACAATAAAAAAGGTGGTAATTATTATGAATAAAGATGTTAAACTTAAAATTGAAAAATATCAAGATGTTACTGAAGTTTGCGACAAAGTGTCTGCTGTTAGTTTGGGATTAGCTGCTTTAAGTTCATCATTTGTTATTTGCCATTCTGTGTTTGCTTCTGATGACATTTTCGCAATGGCTGGTTTGGGTGGAACTGCTCTTGGAGTTATTGGTTCTTGCATAGCTAACACAATTGGTGATATTGCTCACGATAAAGGTCAAGACTTGGCTTTTAAAGAAGTGGAAAAATCAAGAGATTTGCAATTAGCAAACGATATGGAAATGGGTGAATAATTTATTTGTGTTTGTATTTAATTAGTTGTTCGAGATTAGTTATTTCGTGTGATTAAAAGAGAGCAAGTGTTTGCAATGAAAATAAATTATTTTATTTGTTTAATTTAGAAAGTGGGTTGCAAGCGGGGCGGAAGCCCTGCGAGCGAACGCTCGCTAAGAAGAAGGCGAAGTGCCTTCTTCTTTTTTTTGTGCACCACGCGGTGCACAAAAAAGGGCTTCCGCCCTATGCCGATATAGCCAACTAAGTTAATATAATGATTAAAGAATTAAGAGGGTGGGGTGATAGGTAAAGTGGATATATAAATCTAAAACGCGAAATTATTATATTTATTTAAGTTGCTATCCGTTAATAGAAATATTTAAACTATCTAGCATATTAAGCATGGCAATTGGAACATCTTTATTTTGCTCAAAAATTTCGGGCAAGTTATCTATTGTTATTGGGTGGGTAAGCGAATCACTTCCAACTTCAATTGTGAATGCTGGAACATCAAGTTTCATAGACACAAAGTCTGAATAACCACCAACACTCTTTTCGGTTTTTATAACGGGGTAGCCTGTGATAGATGAAATTGTGTTTGCAAATTCTAAATCCCTTGCTAAAGATTTTTCACTTAAGGTTTCAAAACCATAATAAATCACGTTGCCTTTTGTGTGATAAGAAAGCGTGAGAGAAGGGTTTTCTTTTAGAGTGAAATTGATCATATTGCGAACTTCTCTTTCGCTATTAGGATAATATCCAACAAAATTTGCTGGTGCAACACAAAAAACATTTTGAGCACCTTCGCCCCAAAGTGCATCAAAATTCACATTTAGATCCACTGCGTTTAGGTTGGCTTTCCAACTTGAAAAATCAGTGCTTCCATTATTAACATTTACAACAAATTCACGTAACTTTTCGCAAGCTAACCAATTTGTGCCATCTAAAACTAACCGCACGCCATCTGGATTCACCATAGGAATTATATAAATTCCACCGTTTAATTGCATTGGTGCTAAATACTTTGCCATCTCAACAAGAAGTGGTGCAGTTATATATTCGCGTGCGTGAATTGCACCCTCTATTATAATTTGGTTTCCAGCATATGAGCCCACATGCACACAATATATCTGTTGACCAAGCAAACTATCTCCTAACACAAAAAAGTCAATGTTATCCACATTTTTCAATTCAAGTATTGAATCGTTTAGTTCTGAAAATGTCATAGAAACAC
>JBNMHL010000054.1:0-5933 GCA_050872745.1 Clostridiales bacterium
AGTTTCATATATCTAATTTCTTTAACTGATCAAATATACTTTGCAATCTTCCAAACAACTTACTTTGCCCATATTTTTCGATAAATTCAACTTGAGTATTATTAGATAGAACTTGACATAAAACTCTATGTTGCCAAACCGCATGAATATTCATTAATTGTCTGGCAAAATAAGTTGCCTCGACATCACCACTTTTTGATGAATACAACATTTTTAAATAGTTTATAGATTTTATTTTTTTACATGCAGGGCATCCACACAGCATAAAATTATCATCAATTTTATTTAGCGCTATATATTCAAAGTCTTCTTCTCTTAATTGCCCATCAACATTAATTCCACCAATAAATAATTTACTAAAACTTATATCTGCCCCATCAATCTTAATAGGTGCCTTTTTATTAAAAACATAAGCCGTGGATAAGGAATTTCCATCACCAACCCGGCGAGCTGGGCTAGCAGCATCAAATGAAGTAGCCCCACTCCATGTGTTAAGTAAAATATTAGGATATCCACCTCCTCCTAACACATGTATTGGTCTATCCCCAACAATATTACGCACGATTTTTGATGCTCGCGCAGGTGCAACAGCATCTATCACATATTTTTTCTTAGTAATAGAAAAATCTATATCACTACTCCAAGAATCATCAACACTTCTGGAACTAGCAATGCCACCAAGTGCAAAACCCCAAAATTTATAATTTAGAGTATTTTCCAAAGCGATTGTTTTTAAAGCGTAAGCTTTGTATTCTAAAGGTGTTTTTCCGTGAATTGTTGCTAATATTTTAGGATAAAAATGTTCTTTTCTTTTGACATATTTTATTGTTTCTTCGAGTATTCTAGAGTTTATTTCATCTTTGTTTAAAGAATTATAAAAATCAATAAGTTTTTTATCTGTTTCACCATCTTTAAAGGTGTATTTTCCACCTAAGTCGAACCCCACAACTAAATCAAACTTAAACCTATCAGCAAAGTCATAATAAGCTATCATATGTTTAATAAAATTATCTAAAAATGCTTTTTTGTTATAATCTGTTTCCTTGGCAATGTGTTTAACAATATTTACAGCACCAGAATCTAATAAAAAAACTTTCTGATTGAAGTCATAGTCTATGCGTGGGTATTCTGAATAGATATTGCCCTCATCTTCTATCAAACTCTTTCGAACATAATTAAATATATCTCCAATAGATTTATAATTATAAATACTATCGAGTTTTTTACTTTGAAAACTATGAGGATAGGCATTATTCAAATAATAATAATTAACTAGCGCAGGTGTGTCTTCTGTTAAATTTGCATAAACTATTTCTCTGCATTTGTCTCCAGCTCCCACCATAATTAAACACTTGAAAAAATGAAGGAATAGGCAGTATTTTCCCATTGACTATGCAACTTTTCATTTTTTATCTTTCCCCTTAATAATACCTTTTACTAACTCAACAAATTCTTCAAACGTTCCCATTTGTAATAGAGGTGAATAAAATTTAGAAAGATACACACTCTTAGGATTTTTCTCGCAGTCTCCAGCTTTCTTTTCTCTTGTAAATTCTTCGCCACTTTCATATATATATTGTTTAACTTGTTCAGAAGTTTCGAAAAAAACACCTTTTAAACAAGGAAAGTCAACCCAATGCAAATAAAAAACTGGCCTTTCCAAATCTGACTCAATTATTTCTAATTGTTTAATTATTTTTTTATAATCTAAGGTGACACTCCCTTCATAACAATATCTGTTAATTTTGTTAATAGCTGAAATAAATGGTGCAGAATGATATTTAACTTCAAAGTATGCAACTATTTGTTTATCACCACTCAATATCATACAGTCTGGATACTGCTTGTTTTTTTTGTCTGCATGCATCGCTTTAATATGTAATTTTTCGGTAAAAAAATCTATTAATATATCTTCAAATAATTTCCCCATTATTAAATCATAAACTATATGACCACTATTGCGAGGATTCATGTAATAAGGTGCACATTTTTTACAAACAGGTGCAAGCTCAACAATTTCAGTTTTCAATTCTTTTACTGTTTTGGGTGATTTTGTATTGTTTGTTAAATACATAGCGTCGTAACACTTTTTATTAAACTCGTTAAATTTAAATTGATTTTCAAATAAATTCACATTTCTAAAAAAATCATCAATCCTGTTTTTCCCAAATATTAGCAACTCTTCATACAACATAGTTTTAACTCCCTAAAGCATATTACACTATAATTATAGCATAAAATTTAAAACTCTCCAATTGATGTGTGGTCGTCTGGTAAAATAAAAATTAACCAAATTCTAAACTTAAAACAGAATTTAACCTCTTGATTAACACAATAGATTTATAAATGATATCCGCCAGTTTGTTTAATTCTTAACTAGCATCTTCTAGTTTAAAACAGCTTCTGCAAACAGATTTCCTAATTTTATTTGAGATAAAACATCATAATGCGCAAGATCTGGATTATCTTTTGGCTCTAAAGAATATGTTAAACCCTCCGCAATTGTATCTATATAATAGTTATTTTCTGATAGTTTACTAAATTTTAATTTGCAATCATTTATTGTTTTATATTCTTTCCAATAAGGACTATCACTAATACCCGCATCTATCCATTTAATATTTCCAAACTCTTGCCTAATCGAATTTACAAATTTTTTTGTGTTGGCATAGTATTTTTTTGAAGTTTTTCCAAAAGCATCACTTTCTCCTTGCATCCAACACATTGCCACAATTTGTGGGTTATAATTTTTACTCTTTAAATATTCCATAGATTTATTTGTGTAGTCTACCAAACCTTTATACAAGCATTTATTTTCCTTTTTCCAATGCTCATATAAATTGCTTCCACCATAAGAATATTTGATAATAAAATAATTTTCCTTTTCTTCTCCTAATCTTTCGCTAAGCCCAATTTCTGGACCAAAGGTGCTGTATGATTCCACATTTGTATGCACAAAACCATCTGACTTATTTAATCCATTTTCAGTATTGTAATTAATAAACACATTGTTTTGCCCCAAAACATACTTATCATACTTTTCTTTAGAAACTTTTTCTTTGAGTATTTGCGTGTGGGCAACCCCTGTGGCATTTGATTGCCCAGCAAGAATTATAACCTTAACAGATTCACCTTTACCATCTTCTAGTGTATTATTAATCACAAAATCAAAGTTTAACTTTAAACTATTAATTCTAGTTTTTTCTCCACAACCCCAAAAAAGAAATACCATTATTAATACTAAAACACACAAATTCAATGTTTTTTTCATTTTGTTTTTCCTTTTTTTCTTCAGCTTTTTGTTTTTATAATTCTTTCAGTAAATTTAAACTTTAAAGTTAATTTATTTACTTGATGTATCCTTTATTCCATCACATAAATTTATAATTTCTATAGCAAACTTTTTGATTTTTCTCTAATAAATATTCATATAATTTAACTATATCACAAATCTATTTTTTAACAAAATAAATTATTATGATATTGGCATTCCACCGATAATATTAACCTTTGGTTAAAGATATTACTCATCTCATTCGTAATGATATAAATTAAACCTTAATGATATATAATTAAACTTTAATTATTGCGTTAGCAAAAATATCATTGCATAGCAATATCATCCGTTTAGCGAATATCTATGAACAGATAGGTTAAATTTTATTGCAAACAAAAAGAAAAGCATTATTTTGCTTTTCTTTTTGTTTGCTTGGCGGAGAGTGAGGGATTTGAACCCTCGCGCACTGTTACATGCCTACACCCTTAGCAGGGGCGCCTCTTCGGCCTCTTGAGTAACTCTCCGAATTTAATATTGCTAAATCTTTTTTTATAGTTCAATTTAGCTTTTTTAAGTTGTTTGCTTAAAATTTTAAGCAGTGTAAGTTTATCAAATGATTAGGCGGTTTGTCAATAGTTTATCAGCATTTTCATCGGTTATTTTGTTTTTTTTGTGTTTTTTTGATAATTTGTTGTGGTAATTAAATCTCAGCGTTTTTTAATTTATTGATATTTTTATTTATGTTCAGTAATTTTATTATACTCAATTTTATTTGTTTAAAACTATTAAAAGTATATTTTAATCCGATTTTGACTTTTCCTTACGATATAATGTCAATAACGCTATTGATTATGGCAAATACTTATGAATTGTGGAAATTATAAAATCTCTACAAAATACTAAACAACAAAAAATCAACTAAGCTTTTAATTATTAATTTCATTTTTTAACACCTTAAAACGATCCTTCAAACATATAAATATAAAAAAATTTAAAAAAGTGTATGCAAAAGGATAAAAATATGATATAATTTTGATACTTATTTGATTAATTAAAGGTGAGACCATATGAATATTGAGAATGTTTGGAAAGAAGCATTAGTTAAATTGAAAAATTTAGTATCAGCACTAAGTTATGAACTTTGGATTAGCTCATTCACTCCAGTTTTATTTAAAGATGGCGTTTTTTATCTATCAACAACAAGCGAAACAGCAAAAATCAGAATTGCTTCATTGCACGGAACAACGATTAGAGAAACTTTACAAGAAATTTCAAAAGATATTAAAGATATTAAAATAATCGAAACAAGCGAAGAAGAAGAATTATTTAAAAAAATATCAGAAGATGAGAAAAAACAAGACAACACTCCGCTATACAATTTTAAAAAAGAGTATACTTTCGATAATTTTGTTATTGGAAATAGTAATAAATATGTGTATGCAGCTTGCCATGGCGTTGCTGAAAACCCAACAAAATTTATTAACCCATTATTTATTTATGGTGGTTCAGGGCTTGGAAAAACGCACCTACTAAATGCAATTGGAAACTACATAACCGAGCATCAACCCGATTTAAAAGTTCAATATGTTACTTGCGAAAAATTCACTAACGACTATATTGATAGTTTGAAGTCTGGAAGCATGGACTATAAAAACAAGTTTAGAGATAAATACCGAACTCCAGATGTTTTAATGATTGATGATATTCAATTTTTATCTAAAAAAACCGGAACTCAAGAAGAGTTATTCCACACTTTTAATGAACTATACGAAAATAACAAGCAAATAGTTATTGCATCAGACCGCCCACCTAGAGAAATTGCAACACTAGAAGAAAGGTTAATCTCTCGTTTTAGCATGGGACTTATTCAAGATGTGCAATTTCCAGATATTGAAACTAAAATCGCAATTCTTCAAAAGAAAGTTGATGAAGAAAACTACAATGTTGATAACTCTGTTATTGAATACCTCGCAGAAAATTACGATGTTAACGTTCGTGAACTTGAAGGTTTACTTAAAAAAGTTCATTTCTTCGCCACGCTAAACAATAAAAAAGCAACTATTGATGATTTAGGCGAGGCATTAAAAGACCAAGTTACAACAACAAAACAAACCGTAACTCCAGATACTATTATGGATGCCGTTTGCAAATATTATAATATTAACAAATTAGACCTCATCGGAAAAAAGAAAAATAAAGAAATAGTTGAACCAAGGCAAATTTGTATGTATATTATTTTCGAATTACTTGGCCTTCCACTTGTTTCTATTGGCCAATTATTTGGTGGACGCGATCACACAACCGTTATTCACGCAAAAGACAAAGTTACTCAATTAATGCAAGAAAACAACAGAATCAAAGTTGCCGTTAACGATATCAAAGTTATGGCAAGCCAAAATAAATTTTAATTCACTTGTGTGCAAAATAACTTTTATTTTAAAACTTATAAAGTTACTTTAAAATAAAAGTTATTTTTTTCTATGAATTACACCTTATAAGGTGTTTTCATACTAATATATCATTTAGATTCTATTGAAAAACTTATAATTTTATAAAGCAAAGTTTATAATCCAAAAATCAACAATACTATGCATAAGAATAGTAAATAGAACGAGAAAAATGTTAATCGTTGTTTTTTTATAAGTTTCAATAGTAG
>JBNMHL010000055.1:0-5880 GCA_050872745.1 Clostridiales bacterium
ATTGTAACATCTGGAAGACCATTTGTGCTAAGCCTTTGACAATCAACCGTAATATTTCCATAGTTTTTAGCACTAAATGTTGAGTTATCAGTATTTGTTGCAATTGTAAATCTTGATCCAATACCACCAACATAAATTGTACCTGGATCAGTACAATTAGGTCCGATAGTTAGTTCTATATTACCATTATTAATAACATTTTCAAGATTAAATGGTAATTCAGAACCTTTTCCTCCATATGCATCACCCATAATTCCGCCAACACAAATGTCTTCTTTATCCAATACTATTGAGCCAAATTGCAATGAAATTGTTCCATTATTAACGCAGTCGATAAATGTATCTGTATCGGTTGAATCGTATCCTTGCATGTCACCAAGAATTCCACCAACAATCAAATCAGAAGTCACAGAAAGGTTTGTTCCAGTGATATTAGCATTGTTTGTAACTTTTTCAAATGTTGTGCTCTCAGCAATAGCAACAATTCCACCATAAATTGTGTTGTCACTAGAAACAGTCATAGTTCCATTTAATGTTACATCATATAAGGTTGAATTAGTAATCGCTAAAATAAATCCAGAACATTTATTTAATTCATCTTTACCATCATCCAAATAAATCGTGTTTATATTTTCATTTGTGATTTGAACATGCTTGAATGTGGTGTTTGAAACTTCTTTAAATAAGAAGCTTCCATAGTTTTCAACTGTGATGTTGTGAGATTCATCAACACCGCCTTGACCAACCCATGAACCATCGAAATCAACTTTGTATGTTGTGTCGGTTTCTGAATTGTAGCCATCAAGTAAGTTGAAGATTGCAAAGTTAGCATCGTTTCCATTTAGTGTTATATCATTAACTAATTTAATGTAAGTGTTTTCTGTGTATTTATGAACGCCATTATTAAACTTAGTTGCCAAAGCATAGAAATCTTCAGCAGTTTTGATATAGTATGGGTTATCAATACTACCATCTTGAACTTCACTTTGCCAAGCAAGATATAGCGTTACAACATAAACATCATAACCTTTCTCAGCATCAAATTTCTTAGAAACATTATATTTATATGGTTGACCATTTAATTGATTATTATAATCAGCAATGAATGTGCTTAAAGATTCAACTGTGAATGCACCGCCTTCAATATGAAGCATATTTTCGGTGTCTTTAGTTATCTTGAATTGATAACCTGAATCAGTTGAGATAACTTCAACAACGTTTTCAATTGTCCAACCAGCTTTTGTGATATCAGCTAGTTGAGCATAAGCGTTATTTGAAAGGTTAGTTGCCCAAGGCAATTGAACATCAGAACCGGTTTTAGCAACAACTTCATAGCCATCGGCATATGAAACTAAACCATCTTCATCAGTTGATAATGTTCCAGATAGTCCGTTTCCGTTAAAGTTTAAAACAACCATATCACGAAGGAACACTGGATATAAAGTGATCAACTTGATTTCCTTTCCATCAACCACATTAGTTTGAATAAGCGATGAAATGTCACCAACGTTTCCGCTAACGAATGAAATTGGAGTTGAATCGCCTTCTGCTATCACATTAGTTAATTTTAATGTGAAGTTTTCATTTCCATAATTATGATTTATTGACCATTTATTTTGGAATGTTTCATTTAATCTTGTTAAAGCACTTGCGCCTATAACGATTGTGTCGCCTTCCATAATTTCAAAGTAATTTGATGCTTTATATGGATTAAGGTCAACAACTTTAACTTGACCATTTTTATTTGTGATCGTGATTTCAGGCAAGTTGCCTTCTGCACCATCAATATTGAAGTAAACTCTAACCGCATTTGCTTCCCATTTAGCATATAGAGAAATTGATGAGGTTGAATCACTAACTAAGTCAGAAACTTTAGTTGTTCCTTCAACAAGAGTTCCCCAATCGCCAGTGGTTGAACCATCTTTTGTGAACCAGCCTTTGAATGTGTAGTTTTCTCTTGTTGGCTTAATTAATTCACCAGTTGTGTTGAAAGTTGCCTTATCTAGAGTGTTTTCACTCATCGTTTTACTATGCATAACAATCGTTGTTGCAGTGGTTGAATCGCTTGGAATGTTATAATAATCCTTATTCTCCCATGCACTGCTAACATCACTATCCCCACCATAGTATGTAACGTTATAAGAACTTTCCTCAAAAATCGCTTTAAGTTCGATAATACTACATAATGAATTTCTACCTATTGTGTATATTATCGCGCCATCTCGTAGCCAATTTCCAGCGCTATCTTTAACT
This sequence comes from Clostridiales bacterium, assembly GCA_050872745.1. GTDB lineage: Bacteria > Bacillota > Clostridia > Christensenellales > UBA1242 > UBA11490. The sequence continues at coordinate 2,254 of JBNMHL010000055.1, forward strand.
AGAATTTGCGTGTTTTTATCAAAGTTTTGAGCAATTAATTCTTTATAACCAGCATTAGTATTTCCAAAATAACTAATTTCCCAACCTTTGAAAACATATCCTGATTTTTTCATTTGAGGAAGTTTAACTTCTTCTAGATATGTGAAACTGCGAGTTAATTTTGTTTGCCCTTCTGGCAATATTAGTGATCCATTTGTAATTAAAACTTGCTCGCTATTTTCTTCGCCATTCTCACTATCTATAATTTCTTTTGCATTATCTTCACCGAACGAACCAAGATTTTCATCCAATTTATAAACATATTTTATTTCCAATTGCTCTAATTCGGGCTCAAATGAAACTGAAATATCTTGGGTTATATTTTTAATTTTTATATAACAAAAGTCTCCGCTAAATTCAAATTTTAGCCCGTTATTTAGTAATGCCATGGTATTATCATTAATAAATTTATAAGCAAAAGCCTCATCTGTGTTTTTATCAATTATTGTGTAGGTCTTGTTTTCACCTTCACCAGATGTTGTGATATTTTTAGCATTACAAACATTAAGAATTTCCTCGAACCCACCATCAAAAACTTCAGGAAAATCTTCCCACATTTGATAAACTATTAGACCATATATATGCCCCATTAAATTGAATGTTGTTTCGTTCACTGTTAGTAATATTTTCGATGTAAAATCATAGCCAGCATCATATAAATAGTTTATTGTAAATTCTTCACCATAACCAACTTGCGCCTGAGTGGCAGTTAATTCAACTAAACTATCGTAGTTTGCAAAGTCTTCTTCAATTAGGGTTTCATACAAAGTGTAATGTTGCCTTTGGTTAAGCTCTGGAAGAGTGATTGTGAATTTCTTTATTTCCCATTTTGCATAAAGCGTGATATTTTCAAACTTGGTGCTAAAATCAATCGTTTCAATTTTATTTCCGCTATATTCAACTTTGCCACCAACTTCAGATCCATAGAACCAACCCACAAAATTATATTTAGTTAAATTTGCTGAATTTGAAACATCAACTGAAGAAGTGGTGAAATTAGGATCGGTTATTTTAAACTTAGTTTCATAAATATTTGAAACTGTTTCGCTACCATCTTCATTGAACACAACATCGTTAAATATTAATGTGAATTCTTTAGGTTTTCTATAGGCAACCAATTCAATATCGCTAGTAACTAACTCAGAGAAGTTATATTTGCTAAGTAGAGTTCCAAAGATATTGCTAAACTTATGAGTTTCATCGCTCCAATATGAAGAATTTGTTTCGTTGAAATCAACGCTTCCATTATTTTTAAACCAACCGCTAAATGAATAACCAGTTGCAGAATAACTAGCTTCATCTACCGTTGAGTGGTTATCTGATTTAACACTAACAACTGAATGTTCAATTAGAGTTGGTTTTTGATTCTCGTTCTCTTCATAAACAGCAAACGAAACATTATAGTATTTTCTATAGATTGAATATAAAGTGATGTTGTTTGAAATAGTGCTATTAGCAAAATCCCATTCATTTTCTCCATTTTTATCTATAAACCAACCAATATGATATTGCTTAGGATTATCTGAATTTGTTTCCATATTCAAATATGTTGGATCTGTTACTAAATCGCCATGAATAAGATTTGAACTATTTATAACATCACCATTTGCATTTCTTGCATCTGCTTCAACATATGAGTTGGTTGCCTTATCATATGAAATCATCTTGTATGTAACGATGTATCCATTCTTTGAAACACCATTACTTGTGATCCACATTGCATCATAAACACCTGTTAATTCAACTTTGAAAATGTATTTAGTTTTACCATTTTCGTAAGTTGACTCAGTTTTTGATAATGTGATTTTACTTGCACCATTTTCAAATTGTTTTTGCTCACCATTAAAGTCACTAAATGAATAATAATTCTTTCCTTCACATTCAACTACAAAGCTTATTGATTCTTGACTATCAGAACAGCTTTTATCAAGTTCAAACTCAAATGATAAACTTGCACCATCTTTGATTGAGATATATTGATTTTCATCTCTTTGAACTTCAGCACCATTTACTTTGATATTTGAATAGATGATTTTTTCTTTATCATCATCTAATTCCACATCATAAGTATTTAAATTAATAGTTCCAAATGAAACGCTTAAATCTTGAGCAGTTTTATTTGCATTTTCTAAGCCTATGATTTTAACCGTGCATGTGCTATTTGTGATGTCATTTTCATCTTCATTCACAACAAGTTCAACTCTATAGTTAATATGGTCTTCGCCATTAACTTGAATAGTGTTTTCACCAGTTAGCTTTGTTTTTGTGTTTAGAGTAACTCCACCAACCGTGATATCAATTCCGTTTTTATTACTCCATTCTTGAGAGTATGAAGAATCTAAAGTGAATGTAAATTCAATATTTGATTTTTGATCAATTCCTGAAATTTTATTATTAGTTATTGTTTGTTCGTTTCCATTAACCTTTACAGTTGGATTAACAACGATTGCTTCATTTTCATCAATTGTTATTGAAGAACTTGCATCAATATCGTTATACATAACTAATTGCAACTTGATGCTTGCACTGCTTAAACTTGGAAGGAAGTTATCAATTTCATCTCCAACTTTATAAGTATAGTTCCCTTCTCCTAATGCTGGATCTTGTTTTCCAACTAAATTTCCGCCAGTGATTTCAACCACTTTATATTTAACAATGTAGTATGGATAAACAACAACTGCATTTGCGGTTCTATCTATTAGATTAATCTCAGGACCTTCAACTGTGTATGTTGAAATTCTTGATGTCATATAAGGCACATAAACATTTCCAACTGTTTTTGTTTCTGGAACTTCAATTAGGTTGCCATTCGAATCTTCATAGTAGTATGTGATTGTGAATGTAGCTGTTTCAGCCTTAGCATAAAGAGTGATAGTATCTTCTGATTCAGTTGTTTTATCTGCAATTAAATCAAATGAAATTTCAGTTACTTGATTTGCAAATGTGTTTTCAGTGAACCAACCTGCAAATGTGTAACCATTATTCATAGTTGGAGCAGATAGTTGAATTGCTTTGCCGTTAACATCTTCAAATGTAAAAGATGAAACATTGCTTGCGTTGTTTGTTCCCTTTCCATCTAAGTTATAAATAACATTAAATGTTCTTGCAACAATTCCAACTATTTCAATTGTGATATCTGAAGATATGTTTTCAATTGTGTAAGTATATGAATCACCTGCTTTCACTAATGTTGTGCCGTTTGATGTAACTTTGAAGTCATCACCAAATTTATAGAAGTTGTTTTTATTTATTGTGAATGAATATGAATCACCATAACTTAGTGTGATTTGATTTGCAACATCGTTTTCACCACTTACTAATTCATAGCCAGTTCTTGTTTGTGGGAATGAAACTATGTATGTGTTTTGAGAAATACCAGAAACTGAGAACGCGATATTTTTCTTAATTCCAGTAACTGAAACTTTATATGAACCGCCATTATCAGTTATTGAAGCTGAATAATATGTGATTCCGTTTTCTGCAAATTCACCACTTAAGTTTGCTTTGCTCAATTTAACTTCGCCATTATTAATGCTTATTTCAAAGTCACTTTGAGTTTTGCTTGCATCTAGTGTGAATGTGAATGAG
>JBNMHL010000056.1:0-5468 GCA_050872745.1 Clostridiales bacterium
ATATAGTATATAATATTAACTTAAACATTTTATATAACAAATTTATTTATTATATATACTATGCGTTAGATTTTGTTTGTAGATGATTAAGAGGTTTTTCACAATAAGGAGAAATGGAAAATGGCGAACTATTCAGAAAACCAAAATTATAGTTACGATAATGGATTAGAAGCGTTATCTAAAAATTCAAAAATGGGTGAAGGAAAAAATCCTAATAAAAAAGAGAAAAAGAAAAGAAAGTTACTTGTGTTCTTTATCTTTTTCTTTTCAATTCTAATCGCTTCTGCGTTTGGTGTTTATTTTGCGATGTATAAAAGATGCACCGTTGTTTTTGAATACCAAATTGCAAGTGCATTTGTTGGAGATGATGGTGAATTGGATTATGAAAACGGAGATTTCAAGTTTAATGAAAAATCTGTTGTTAGAATAAAAAAGGGCACGGTTCTTTCATCAATGCCAGCTCCTGTTGATTATGAAGGCTATGAGTTTGTTGGTTGGTTCACCGATGAGGCGAGAACTAGAAAGTTTGATATCAATAAGCCGTTGCAAAATGATGAAAACCATATTTATGCAAAGTATGTTGCTAAGAAATACAATATTTATTTTGTCAATGAAAATGTTGATGGTTCTTATACTATTCTAAATGATTTCAACATGATTTGCTATATGGATAAATTGGTTAAGAATTTCAATGTCTCTAGTGTTGTGAATTTTATCAACACCTCATCGAGTACTAGAAGAGATGCATTCCAATATTATTTAGATGGGTTTTATCAATGCAAATTAATTGATGGCTCATATGAAAAGCTTAGTGATGAAATAGTTGCTTTAAATTCATTGAATTACAAATTAGAAAATGGTTGTGATATTTACCTTGTTTCGAAATGGAATAATCGTGAATATAATTTAATGTTGGAAATAAATGAAAGTGGAAAAGAATATTTAGTTGAAGATAATATTAATGATTCAAACTCATATGATTTAGTTTTATCAAACATTTTGAAAGTGGTGTTTAATGAAAAAGTTGAAGCTCAATTTAGTGGGTTTAGAGTTTTAAAACCTCTTTTTAATCATATTGGTTGGTATGGAGATAATGAAAATAAATTTGTTTCATTAAACAATGTTGGAACACTTACATTAAAGTATGTTGCAAGTGAAGGTGTTTGCTTAGTTGATGGAAATAATATTATTGCTAAGGCGGAATATGAAAATGGTCAATATAATGTTTCGCTTAAACCAAAATTTGAAAACAAAAAAATAATTTTTAATCTAAATGCACCTAAAGCAAGTGGAGCCCCAACAGAACTTTATCCTTACACTGAAAAAATTCAAAATGGGGTTTCAGTTTCAATTCAGGATCCAACAACAGAAGGTTATTTTGAAGAAAACAATTATAAGTTTATGGGTTGGTCTGGTTCAAGCACTGGAACTGCTCAATTCTTAAAAGATAGCTCAGTTTCGTTTACAAATGAAGTGGAAAAAAATAATCAAACTATTAGCATTGTGTATAAATTAAATAACAATGTGTGCTCATTTAATAGTGATGGAAACTTTGACTTGTTTGCGGTGTGGACACCTTACTATGTTGTTGAACTTTATGCGAATATTTCTGAATTGAATGGTGGAAAGAATTTTTATAAATTAAAGGGATTTATCGAAGGGAATGATAGTGCCATCATTCTAGGAACTTTGAACAACAGTGGCGATGATCATTTCGAAGAAGCTCAAAAAATTTATAAAGCAATAAGTGAAAAAGTAACCAAAGAAGGTTATAGAATAAATGGCTGGTTAACTGCTGATGGCTCAAATACTTTTTACTATAGGTCTAATGAAGTAACTGGAATTAAAATAAGTGGAAATGGCAACCTTCAATCTATTTTCAAAGATTATGTTTTAAAACTATATGCTGATTGGGTGGCTAAATCTATTCCTTTTGAATATTATAGTTGCGATAATATTGAAAATATCAGTACATCAAATATTATTAAAAATCCAAATGTAACATTTGGTTCAACTATGTCGATTGATAATGTTGCAGATTGGGTTAGTAAGAATGCTGGGGATAATAAACCAATTAAAGAAGATGGAAACAATGTGGTGGTTGGTTGGAAATTATATCTTGTTAAGAATTCTGACAAATCAATTTATAAACAACTATTTAGGTTCAACCAAGTTGGTGAAAATTTAGTTAAAACTTTTATTTTCAATGGTGGTGGAGATTCTCCTAATAAAATAAATTTATGTAATGAAGACTATGTTAAAAATAATGTTACATCAATAAATATTAACGAATGCTTTAGATATAGTGAGAACCAAAAAGTTTACTATAGTGAAGAGCGAGAAGATATTGATGAAAACTTTATTTACTGGTATGAAAATTTAAAAGATTTGCTTAGTGGCGAATATAAACTAGTATTTGTTCCAGCTATTGAAAAACATTTAACGCTTGTTGTTGTTGATTCAACTTTTGCAAAAAAGGATGAAAGCGGAAAATATGTTGGATTATTGAATGGCAAAAATTTTGAAGAGTTGAATGAAAGTAGCGAAGGTGTTATTCATTTTAATGGAAATGAAAAAGCATATGCAACTGGCTATGAATTGAATATTAGTGAAATTATTGGTGGGCTTGTTAAAACGGGATACACATTTAAATGTGTTAAAGCTTTGAATAGCGATGTTGAATATGGCGCAACTTCAACATATATATTAGATGAGTATTCAACTGGAACAAGCACTGCAGTGCTTGTGGCGGAGTTTGAAGCTAACGAATATTCTCTTACCATTTCAAATAGAATAGTAGAAGCTGATAATTCGATAATAACAAATTCAGTTTCTCAATCAACAATTAAATATGATTCAAACATTGTTGATGGTTTGAAAAACTTTGAAAATAATTTATACATTCCAACTGGATATTATTTTAAAGGTTGGGCGTTTGGCGAAGAGTGTAAGTTTGCAACCAGTTCGCAGGACACAACAGGATTGACTATTATTTCAAATGATGATAAATTTAATAAAACAGAAGGTGCTAGCATTGTTGCTGTGTTTGGTAGAGTGAAATATGATTTTGAATTTATTGATGATAATGGAAATGAAGTTAATTCAATAAACGAATTAAAAGGTCAAACAATTGCAAATAACACAAAGATTACATTCACAAGTTCTGATGAATCTGAAAAAGTTGTTAAATTAAATGCTAGATCATCAATTATCTATAGATTGAAAACTCAATACGATTTTATTGAATTATTAAATCGTGCTGTTGAGCTTGATGAGGCTTATGCTTCTGATGATGAGTATGTGAAAATCTTAGGTGAGTTGGTTGATGGCAAGCAAACTATAACTTTGATTTTCGATACCCAATCAACGAGTGTGGATTTAGTGTTTAGATATATTAATCCAAACACAAATTTGCAAAGAGAGTTGGACTACACTTATAATTATGTTTTTGCTGATGGAATTTTAAGTGGGCTATACACTCTAATTGATAACACATCAAATAAGAATATATTTAATGGCTTTGATTTTGCTGGGTTCGAAATTTTAGATTATGCAAATAATTCAACAAATAAAATTTTAACAATTGAAAATTTTGGTGGCTATAAGTTAATTGTTAAGGATTTAAACAAAGATGAAACTGATGAAGATTATGAAAAAGAATACAAAACATTAAGTGAAGTTAAAGCATTCTTTGAATCGTATAATGTTTTCCAAGAAAAATGGAATGCAAAAAAAGTTAGCGTTTCGTTTAATGAAAAAACTGTTTCAATGCCAAATGGTGCGGATATAGTTTTAGATGGGCTAATAAGTGTTGAAATTGATTTTAATAATACTTTAACTTTTAATAATACAGATACATTAGAAAATTCTACGAATATTAATCTTAACTTTAATAATGTTAATATTAAAATTTCTAATAAATTTCTAGGTGAAACTAAAGTTGTGGCTTATAAATTAGCTGGCTTTAGGTTTAACGATAAGAAATATGGATTAGGCGAAAGCATCACGATTAATGGAGCGGGTGTTGTTTCAAGCACTGATGGATTAAAAGCTACAATTGATTTAGTTTGGGAAAAACAATACACAGTTCTATTTATTGAGGGTAAAGCAAACTCAATAGAATCTAAACTTTGCCCAGTTGATAATGGTGAAGTGATAACAAGCAACCCAGTTAAAGGTTCAAACTATGTTGAAAATATTTCAATTGTGTCTATAATGAGCATTGGGGATTTATCTAGATTTAAAATTGAAGGTTATTCAGTTTCGGGATTTAACACGATCAACAAAAAAGCAATATACGAATCGTTCCAAATAAAGTCGGAATATGTTAGCGATGAATTTTTCATTTATTTATCTGCTATTAAAGTTGCGGAAGAGTTTACTATTGATATTTACGATAATGAAACACTTTTCACAACTGTATCATTAAAATATTTAACTATTTTTGATAAAACATCAAACACACTAAGCGGTTGGGTTTCAAAGATTGAAAAGAAAAACTCAACAGATAGATTTGTTATGGTTGAGATTGATTCTTCAACTCAAGCTAAAAACTATGAAGTTTTAGATGAAACAAATATTAAAATAAAAGGCGATATCAAATTAAACATTGTTTGGACTAGTATTGAGGTAACATTTGATGCAAATGGTGGAAACTTTGAAGATTCTAGCACAACCAAAACCTACACCTATGTGGAAAATGAAAATTTGTTTAATAATACTTACATTGCAGTAGTTGGCGCAAATGAATATGAGTTTGAATTAGTTCCTGTTAAGGTTGGCTATATTTTCAAAGGCTGGTCAACTGAATCTGATTACGAAAATGTGACTAAACTAAACTCAAATGAAAGCATTATTATTGATAGTGAAAAAACACTATATGCGATATGGGAAAAAGTTGATATTTCTATGGAGTTTAAACTTGGCGGTGCACCAGGTTCTGTTGTTAGTTTGCCAGAGAATGAATACTTTGAATTATGCAATAATGTTGATTTAATTAAATATCAAATTGGTGAAGATAATTATAGTGAGGATAACAACTACTATATCGCAAATCCAAAAGAGATATTTAAAACAAAATCGTATACAACTGAATACACATACAACGGAATAAAAAGAAGATTAATATCTTTTACTCTTTCTTGTTATGCTTATAATTCATCAACAGGTTCATTTGAAACAACTTTAAGTGATATTTCAATTGATTATTCAAGTCCATTGATTATCTACACAAAATCAACTGAAACAAATTTCTTTATTCTAATAAACGGAAATGAATATAAATTGAATCCAACTGATAACAGAATAGTACTAACATGCGGTTGGAGTAGAGTTTATAATGTTTCGTTTAGTTTAGGTGGAGTTAGTGTTGTTAATTCTGAGATTGGCAAAACTAAAGAAGTTGTTGTTGGTGAATACTTTGAATTGCCAGTTTTAACTGCTTCAAGTGCTGAAGAAAAAACATTGAT
>JBNMHL010000057.1:0-5444 GCA_050872745.1 Clostridiales bacterium
GTGCGCTACCAAACTGCGCTACACCCCGAAATGTTTCATAATCGATAACTGCTTTAGTTTACTATATATTAATGTTCGTGTCAAGAAAAATTTTAAAAAATTTTATTTAAAATTAAAAAAAATTTAGTTTTATCGTATTTAATTAGTTGTTTATTAAGTGACACCTTAGACAAAATTAGTTTTTTTCCGTGTTTTTTTCTAATTTTTTTTAAATATAGATAATTTATAATAATTTTAACGATAATCTAGGAGTGAATATGGAAGTTGTTAGTGATGTAATAGATAACACATTATATGTAAATTTGTCAGGGGAACTTGATGAATGCTCATCAAATTATTTTAAACAAAAAATTGATGATTGTATTATTAAAAACAATTATAGAAAAGTAATATTTGATTTATTAGAGCTAACTTTTATGGATAGCACTGGTGTAGGTGTTTTAATAGGAAGGTATAAATTGTTAAAAAAGAAAAGTGTTCCAATGTTTATTGTAAATCCGAATAAACAGGTTGATAAAATATTTAATATGTCTGGGCTTTACCAAATAATGCCTAAACTAAGTTAAGGAGTCGATTATGGATTGTGTTAATGAAATGAATGTTAAATTTTTAGCTATAAGTGAAAATGAGAGTTTTGCAAGAGTATGTGTTGCAAGTTTTTGTTCGATATTAAACCCAACATTAGATGAACTGGGTGATATAAAAACAGCAGTTAGTGAAGCAGTTACAAATTCAATAGTGCATGCTTATCCGGGCGAGTTGGGATATGTTGAAATCGGTATGAAAATTTATAATAACAATGAAGTATACATATCTATCTCAGATGATGGGATTGGTATAAAAGACATAAACAAAGCTAGGGAACCTTTCTACACATCAAAGCCAAGTAAAGATAGAAGTGGCATGGGATTCACAGTTATGGAAGGCTTTATGGATTCAGTTGAAATTTATTCAAAAGAAGGAAAAGGGGTTCAAGTTGTTATGAAAAAACAAATTGGAGAGGTTGAAATGGCAATTGGAGGTTAAATTGGAAAATTACGATTCTCTAAAATTAATAAAACTTGCTCAAAATGATAATTCAATGGCAAAAGAAATACTTATGAAACAAAATTCTCCTCTAATAAAAAGTGTTATCAAGAGGTTTATTGGGAAGGGAATAGAATATGATGATTTATATCAGCTGGGAAGTATGGGCTTTCTAAAGGCAATATATAATTTTGATGAAAGATTTAATGTTAAGTTTAGTACTTATGCTGTTCCAATGATTGCCGGTGAGGTTAAACGTTTCATGCGAGATAATGGCATTATCAAAGTTTCGCGAAGCGTTAAAACCATGAACATCAATATTAACAAATATATAGAAGCATTTATGAAGGATAACTATAGATCTCCAAATATTGATGAAATAGCTAAACATTTTGAAATAGAAAGACAAGAAGTTGTTTATATTATGGAAAGTAGTCAGCAACCAATATCATATAATATGCCTGTTGGAGATGATGACAATAATAAACAAGCCTTAATAGAAAAAATTGAAAATACAAGTTTAGACTCAGATATGGATATGTTTTTAATTTATAAAATAATTAAAAACTTGTGTGAACGTGATAAAAAAATAATAATGCTAAGATATTTTAGAGATAAAACGCAAAAAGAAGTTGCGAAAATAATAGGTGTTTCGCAAGTTCAAATTAGTAGACTTGAGAATAAAATTTTAAGTGAAATTCGTAGTAAGGTTCAATAAAAAAAACATATGTAGTTTGAAACATATACTCTATACTAAAGTAGTTTAATATGTTTCTTCTTGCATATGTTTTTTTTGTTAATTACTAATAATTATACTTGATTTATTATAAATATACTTATCTTTAAATGTCATATGGAATATCGTAAGAAGATTCTATTTTATTATTTGATTCCTGCTCAGAGTCGAGTAAATCATCTTCTACAAACTCGATTGAAGGTTCCATTAGATTAGTTTTTGTGTCTGTAATTTTTGATTCTTCAGTAACATTGTCTATTTTATAATCGTCAATTGTGATTATGTCATCCAAGTTGTCTGCGGTTTCTTTCATTGCAATTTTATCATCAGGTTTAATACTATTACTTTGATTTAATTGATCAGATTGTTGTATTTCCATAGATTCTGCCTCCATTTTAATAGTTTCATTTGTGGTTAAGTCGCTAATGTCGGCATTAGTGCTATCTAATTTTTCTTCATTTTCAATTAAAGTATTTTCATTATTTGAATCTGAAGTATTTACCATAACTGGTTCCTTAAAAATTTCACTTGTTGCTGATAATTTATTTATGCCATTATCGATAGTGCCACGGTTGATTATGTCAACTAATGTATTGTAATTATATGTGTCAACATTACCATTATTCTTATTACTATTGAATAAATATTCATTGTTTCTGGCGTTATATAGATTACCATTGTTATCGTAATAGTAGATATTGTTTGTGTTGTCATTGTTTAAGTTGTTTTGATTGATGACTGAATTTTCGTTAACGCCATTGTTAAATCCTGTTGTGTTATACCCATTTGGTATAATTTGCTCATTATAGTCATGTTGCGTACTCATTTCAGAATTAACATCATTTAAAGTTTCATTATTTTGAATAGTTTGATTATTTTCTGTAATATAGTTATTGTTATCATTTGTTTCATCTTCAAGGGTGTAATCGCTTTTATAAGTATCAACATTTGAAATAGATTTATTTTCGTTATTGTCTTCAATGATATATTGTTCATCAATATCGTAGTCATCAGTTTTTTTATTGTTATTATTTAAGATATTTTCATCATCAATTATATCAGTTTGTGTGGAATTTATAGAATAGTTTTCATTTGAATTGTCATTATCTAAATTAGTTTCATTGTTAATATTATTGTTATTTTTGTATGAATCAATGTTTACTATATTGTTATCGGTATTGTTTTCTTGTAATTCAGAGATAATGTCTTGCAATAAGTATTTCAATTGATCTAATGTTGCAAGAGCATTTTCGTGATAATTAATTCTAGTATCAATGTGGTTTAAAATTTTTAAATAGTTACTATTCATAATATCAATACTTGTTGTCAAGCCTGATTGAGAATTGTTGTTAATGTTGACTACCTCATTGTTTAACTGTCCGTTGCATGCTCTTAACCTTTTAGTTGTTGTGTTGATATCTTGAATATAGTTGTTTAATGCGTAAATTTTTTGTTGTGATGGCAAAGTGGAATAAGTCTTTAAATCATTATTTATTGATTTTACTTCATCAATTTTGCTTAGAAGATTAGCTTTATAATTGCTTAATGTGTTATTGGCTTCTAAAACATCTTCTGATATTGCGTATAATTTTTGAACTTTATAAATGTAGCTGTTAAGTTGAGTGCTTGTATTGTCAGAATCATATGATGTTACATATCTAGGATTGTATCTCAAGGCATCTGGAGTGAAGTTTTCTTCCACATAATAATATAAAACTTTAGGACCGGATGTTGAATTGGAATCATTAGATAATTTGACGATTTTATCATCAGTTGACTCGTTAGTTAAAGGGATTACAACTACATTGCCATTTTCTTCATCTGAAAGATTGTTGTTACTTGAATTTGTGTTTGTTGAAATTGTTTCTACTAATTTGTTACAACTTTTTTGGTTTAAGTTCACATTTGGACAAGAACTGTTGTTGCAAATGTAACAATTTGATGAAGGATCATAGTAACAATCATTGTAGTTTCGGTTGTTTAAGCAGTTTCCTGATTGGCAATTTGGATTGGTGGTGTTTCCTTGTAGTTTTTCTTGTAACTTTTCTTTTATTAATTCTTTAAGTAAATTGTTAATTTCTTCGTTTTTATTTGATTTGTTTTCTTGATCATTGGAATCAACTGAGATAAATGTGTCAACATTTTTAAGCGAATTTGTTGATTTGTGTGCGGTATATAAATCTGGGTTTGCAATATAGTTATTGTCAACAACATCTAAATTGTTGACAATAATATTTAACTTATTTAAACAATTATCAATGTTTTCGGCAATAACTGCTGTTGATGATGTAGTTGAACAGCTTGCTAAAAATGGTATAATTAACATAAAGCAAATAATTGATGTTATAATTTTTTTCATATAAAATCTCCTTAAACTAATTTTATTATGTGTGAAAAATTTTTTTTTATTTATTGGTTTAATATTTTTTCAAAAGGCAATAATTCAAAAGATAAATTTCGAGGTTGATAATTATGGATGATAAAACAAGAAATGCAAAGTATAATGATTACGTGTTGGCTAAAACTCCTAAAACTAAAAATTTCCCAACGCTGATTTATGCTTTTATCGTTGGTGGTGCTATATGTTGCTTAGGACAAGCAATAATGGATATTATTAAATCCATATTTCCAACTATGGGGCAAGATGCAGTTACAGCATGGATGCTAATTATTCTTATATTCATCGCAAGTCTTCTTACTGCTATTGGTGTTTACGATAAAATAGGGATTTTTGCAGGTGCTGGATCAATAGTACCAATAACAGGTTTTTCAAATTCAATAACTAGCCCTGCTGTTGAATTTAAAAAAGAAGGTATCATATTTGGTTTATGTGTGAAAATGTTCACAGTTGCAGGACCGGTAATTGTGAATGGATTGGCAGTATCTTTTATTGTTGGAATAATATATTTATTTATTTGAGGTTTTTATGGCGAAGAAGTTAGGTAAACAAACTATTATGTTTAATGGCGTTGGAATTATTGATGGTTATTCAATTGCTGGAGATAAAGAGGCAAAAGGCAATTTTGGAAAGTATTTCGATGAAACGTTTCTAGATGATAAATTGAAGCAAAAAACTTTTGAAAAGGCTGAACGTAAAATGATTGAATATGCAGTGAGTGGCTTATTCAATAAAACTAAAATGAGCAATTCGAAAATTGATGCAATGATAGGTGGTGACTTATTGAATCAAATTGTGTCCACAAGTTTTACTGCCCGCGATATGCAAATACCATTATTAGGGGTTTACGGGGCGTGTAGTACAATGGCTGAATCGTTATTAGTTGGGGCAACTTTTATAGATAGTGGGGCATTAGAGAATGCAGTTTGTGTTACTGGTAGTCATTTTAGTTCTGCTGAAAGGCAATATCGCTTTCCGCTAGAATTAGGAAATCAACGCCCACCAACAAGTCAATGGACTGTAACTGCAGCTGGAGCAACGCTTTTATCAAACAATGTAACCTCTGGACCATATATTGTGAGTGGTACAATTGGCAAAGTAATTGATTTTGGGGTGAAAGATGTTAATAATATGGGTGCTGCTATGGCACCTGCCATTGATATAATAGGACTATGTGGAGCGATACTGCCACGAATATCTAATACAAAAATCTATAATAAGGAGATTATAAAAGTATCAGCATAAAAAAAGAAGTTTGAGGTTATCAAACTTTTTTTATAAGAA
>JBNMHL010000058.1:0-4945 GCA_050872745.1 Clostridiales bacterium
CTTTTCGTATCTTGCACTAGCTTCAGTTCTTAAACCAAGCTTAATAGCGGTTCTTCTAACTTGAACACCATCGAAGCAAGCAGATTCTATCAACACATTTTTTGTTGAATCTGAAATTGCACTTTTCAATCCACCCATAACACCAGCAATTGCAACAGGCTCACCTTTCGATTTTATAACCATTGTTCCACTTGGTAAAGTTCTTTTTGTTTCATCAAGTGTTTCAAATTCAGTGTCGTTTGCTAATTTCTCAACAGAAATTGAATCCACAATTTCATTATCAAACGCATGCATTGGTTGACCAAGTTCAAGCATTATATAGTTTGTTATATCAGTTAAGAAATTTATACCTCTCATTCCACAATAGAAAAGCCTTATTTGCATTTCCATTGGAGAAACTTTTCTTGTGATATTTTCCATTTTGCAAGATGTGTATCTATAGCAGCTCTCAGTTTCCACTTTAACATCAACTTTCTTTAAATTATTGCTAACAGTCGCCAAATCCATAGTTTTTAGTGGTCTGCCTGTTAATGCAGAAATCTCTCTTGCAATTCCATAATGGCCCCACATATCGGGCCTATTTGTTAAACTTTTATTATCAACTTCGAAAATCGTATCTTCTATTGGAAGTATGGTCTTTATGTCAACACCTAGGGGCGTATTGTCAGAAAACTCATACAATCCGCTATTATCATCGGAGAAGCCTAACTCCTTTGCACTACAACACATTCCAAAACTTTCATATCCACCAACAACCGCTTTATCAATTTTAACATCACCAATTTGGGCACCCATCTTTGCAAGTGGAATAATCATTCCCACTCTAACATTTGGTGCGCCACAAACAATATTTAAAATTTTATTCCCTGCGTTTACTTTAAGCAAATGAAGTTTTTTGCTATTCGGGTGATTTTCAATGCTTTCAATTCTTGCTGTAACCACGCCACTTAAATCTCTGCCTTTATGCTCAACGCCTTCAACTTCAGCGCACGATAAAGTGAATTGTTGAATCAATTTATCTTCATCGATTCCAGATAAATCCACATAATCCTTAATCCAATTCATTGAAATAAACATATCTTAACTTCCCCCTTATTTAACCTTTGTTTGCTTTAATAATTTTAGTTTTCCACTATTTAAAGTTCTAATATCTTTAATATCAAAAGCCATCATAGCAAGCCTTCCTAACCCTAAGCCGAATGCAAATCCTTGATATTCATCTGGATTAATTCCACCCATTTCCAAAACCTTTGGATGAATCATTCCGCAAGGGCAAAGTTCAATCCAACCGCCGTGTTTGCAAACCCTGCAACCCTCTCCATCACAATAAGGGCACTTAACATCAAGTTCAAATCCCGGTTCAACAAATGGGAAGAATCCTGGGCGAAGCCTAACATCAACCTCTTTTTCAAACACTTGTGATAGCATTGTTTTCATAAAGAAAATCAAGTTTGATATACTTATATTTTTATCAATCATCATTCCTTCTAGTTGGAAAAATGTGTTTTCATGAGAAGCATCAAGTTCTTCATTTCTAAAGCAACGACCTGGGAATATCGCTTTAAGTGGAGCACCATATTTTCTCATTATTCTATTTTGGCTAGCTGATGTGTGAGTTTTCAAAACTTGGCCATTTTCCAAATAGAAAGTGTCTTGCATTTCTCTTGCTGGGTGGTCTTTTGGAACATTAACAGCTTCAAAGTTATTAAACTCAGTTTCAATTTCGTTTCCATCTTCCACATGGAATCCCATACTTTTGAAAATTTCAACTATCTTTCTTTGAGTGATAGTAATTGGGTGCAAACTGCCAGTTGGTTCTTGGCTTGGGATAGTTAAGTCAACTAACTTTGTGTTTTTCAAAAGCTCGTTATAAGCACACTTTTCAACTTCTTCTTTTAAATCACTAAGTGAACTTTCAATTTTGTTTTTAAGATTATTAACTTCTTCGCCATACGCTTTTTTCTTTTCATTTGGAACGTTTTTTATTTCCTTTAACGCTTCAGTTAAAACACCACTTTTACCTAAAAATTTAACTCTAAGTTCGTTTATCTCCTGCTCATTTTTAACACTTTTTGAATCGGTTGAAAATAACTCTAAAATTTTTTCTGAATTTTCTTGCATATTTTTATCTCCAATTTTATTCGTTTAAATAATGCTTAAATTATTTGACTAATACTAACTTTCGCTTTAAATTTAGATGCAACAAAAAAATAAAAAGCCCCTTAATATTTTAAGGGACGAATTTTTTCCGTGGTACCACCCAAATTCACTAAGCTTCACTTAGCCTTATTGATTTATAACGATAATCACTCGGGTTAACTTTTCATTAACCTGCTCGAATGGCGAAATTCAAAAACATATGAACTTTAAGCGGGCTTTCAGCGCCTCACCCACTCTCTCTTTAAAGAATATGCTTTCTACTTAATCATTGTCTTAGCATTTATTAAACTGCAAATATGATATCACCTATATAAAAATAAATCAAGTGCTTTTTCACTAAATTGAATAAATATTCTAATATTGTAAAGTTTACTAGCATTATATAAAACCAATTATTGAAATCTAGTTTGGCAAATCATCAAAAATTAAAATTTAATAAAAAATTTTAATTTATTGCATAAAACAATTAAACCTGCACATTATAATAATAAGAAATGGTTGAACCGCAAAATTTCGGTACACATCATTTCTTAACTAAAAATGAATTATTTCATTTTTGCTAGGAAAATGCGAGAAAATATATCGATTCTCGCATTTTTTCCTTTTATTTATCGAACAAATGATTTATTTTTCACTCTTTTCCTTGATATATTTCTTATTTTTTAGTACACTATTAATGCAAAAATTTTAAGTAGTAATCAATTTATTTAAAAGATAAAAACAAAAAGTTATTATCAAATGAGTTATTGAATTATAACGATTTTATATCTTAATTATAAATTTTCTGTTTTTATTTTCTATAATTAATAAAAGGCAAAAAATGGTTATATCTGGAACGATTGAAGAAATAATTTATAGAAACAATGACAATAACTACACAGTTCTAATTCTAGATGTTAATGGTGAGCCAATCACAGCGGTTGGTAAATTCCCACCAGTTTCCGATGGCGAATGTGTGGAGGTAAATGGAAATTTCACCAAGCACTCAAAGTATGGTGAGCAATTCTCCGTTTCAACAGTTAAACTTACCCCACCAAATTCTCTAGATGGCATTGTTAAATATCTATCAAGTGGGTTAATTAAAGGTGTTGGCCCAGTTACCGCTCTCAATATAGTTGCCAAATTCAAGCAAAACACATTAGATATTATTGAATTTAATCCTGAAAAACTAGCCGAAGTTAGAGGAATAAGTGCAAAAAAAGCCGAAGAAATTTCAAGCTCATTTGCTCAAATTAAGAAAATGCAAAATGCAGTTATTTTTCTTCAAAGTTACAACATCTCAACTAATATGGCAATTAAAATATATAATCAATATGGTGATAAAACTGAGTACATATTGCAAACAAATCCATATAAATTAGTTGAAGATATAGATGGAATAGGCTTTTTCACAGCAGATAAAATTGCTCAAAAAATGGGAATCGCACCAGATAGTGATTTTAGATTTAGAGCAGGAATAATTCACGCCCTAAAAGAAAATTCCGATAAGAATGGAAACACTTATATAACAAAAAGCACCCTGTGTGATAATGTTGCAACATTGCTAACCCTGAAAGATCTAGACTATTCGAATAAAATTGATAGATTGCTAGTTGATATGCAATATTCTAACCTACTAAAAGTTATCGATTGCGACAACCCTAAAATAATGCTCACAAAATACTACACAATTGAAAAAAACATTGCAGGAATGCTTAATCAATTAAACGACTTCGAAAAAAATGATATTGATGTTTCAAAGGATATAGAGTTTTTTGAAACATTTAATAGCATCAAAATGCACGACAATCAAAAAATGGCCGTTGAAACAGCTATAAATAACGGTGTTTGCATCATAACCGGTGGCCCTGGAACTGGAAAAACAACAATTATTAAATGTATTTTGCAACTTTTTAAAAATATGCATCAAGATGTGTTGCTTTTAGCTCCAACTGGAAGAGCTGCAAAAAGATTAAATGAAAGCACTGGCGAAGAAGCTCAAACAATTCATAGAGCACTAGAATTAGATTTCACGAATAAAAATCAATTTTTTTATAACAATATGAACAAACTCCCTCAAGATGTTATAATCATTGATGAAGTGAGTATGGTTGATTCTCAACTATTCTACTTCTTGCTAAGAGCGATAAGGCGTGGTTCACACCTAATATTAGTGGGAGATAAAGATCAGTTGGCGAGTGTTGGTGCTGGAAACGTGTTGGCAGACCTCTTAGCGAGTGGTAAAATCGCAACGGTTTCTCTAACTCAAATATATAGGCAAAGTGAAAATAGCTTAATAATAACCAATGCCCACGCAATTAATAATGGTAAAATGCCCGTTATCAATAATCATAGTTCTGATTTTTTCTTTTTGGAAAAAGAAGATAATGAAAGCGTGCTTGAAAGTGTTGTTGATATGTGCACAACACGAATTGCTAAATTTTTAAATACCGATAGCAGTAAAATTCAAGTTTTAGCTCCAATGAAAGCAGGAATTTGCGGAATAGATAATCTAAATAAGTGCTTGCAAGATAAACTTAATCCATCATCTCTTAAAAAGCCTGAAATTGAATTTGATAAATATATTTATAGAGTTGGCGATAGAGTGATGCAAATTTGCAATAACTATGAACGTGTTTGGAAGCGCGGTTACTCAGAAGAAGGAACTGGCGTTTTTAATGGCGATATTGGCGAAATTTCGCTTATCGATGTTTCCACTGGTGAAGTTATAGTAGAATTTGAAGATGGAAGGCGTGTGACCTATTTTAAAACCGATTTATCAGAACTTATGCTTTCCTACGCCATC
>JBNMHL010000059.1:0-4494 GCA_050872745.1 Clostridiales bacterium
AATATTTTTTCAAGTTGTTTGTTGCAATCAATTAACGTTTTATAATGCTCATTTTCCTTAACCATAACTTTTGGCGTTTTCCCATCACTGCAAATTCCAGTAACAATTCTAATATACCTATCTGGATTTTTGTTATATTCCCGCCAAGCCCTATCTCGCATTATTTTAATCAAGCAATATTGCCAAATAAGCTCTATATCTGTGTGCGTTAGTTTGTATTTAATACTTTCCTTTAAAGATTTTAAAATCTCTTCATATGTTATTTTTTCATTTTCATTCAAACACTCCGGAACAACAAGTATTTTGTTATTAAATTCTTTAATTTCTAATTGTGCTTTTTTATTTCTTTCCATCATTTCTTTTTCCCAATCTTCCATAAACCCTCCTTAAACGCAAGAGGTTGTTCACTTAACTCGTGAGCAACCTCTAATTATAATTAAAATAAAATTAAATAATTTTTATTAAAAACACCACAATTTTTTTTACATAAAAATTTTAAATCTTGCATTGCACGAAAATCAAGTTTGAGTGCCATAAAATGATGATTTTTTATGCAAATTGACTATATTTTATCTATATTTAATAAATATAAATATTTTTTTAGTTAAATTACATAAAAAAACTTAGGCGAAAATACCTAAGTTTTTTGTTTTTATTAAAACATAACGTTATTTTAAATTAAAATTTATACTTAACTTTAATTTAAAAAGTTTGTTTAATTAAATCTTAAAATTAAATAATTCTAACTGGCAAGATTAAGTATAGAATCTCTTCACCTTCAGTTGATGTTATGATGCAAGGGGAGGTGTTTGATGTGAAGTTTAGTTTTAAGAATTCATCAGTTGTAACTTTCAAAACATCACTAAAATATCTTGCGTTAAATGCAATTGTTATATCTTTTCCAGTTAGGGCAATAGTGATGTTTTCTTTGAAATCACCCATTTCACTTTGCGATGTTAAAACTAATAGCTTATCTCTAATTTCAAACCTAATTAAGTTGTTTTTATCAACGCGTGAAAGCAACGATGCTTTTTCAATAGCATCTAAAAATTGATCCTTATTGATTATAACATTGCTTGTGTAGGAACTTGGGATAATTTGTTTGTAGTTAATAAAATTTCCATCTAAAAGCCTTGTTGTTATTTTAGTGTTGTCAACATCAATCATTAAGTAGTTTTTGTGAATGTATAGTTTAACAGGATTATCAGAATCATCTAAAATCTTACTAATCTCGCTTAAGCTTTTTGCAGGAACAATAACTTCAAATTTACCAGTTGAACTAATAATTGGCTTTTGAACTTTTGCAAGCCTATATCCATCAAGTGCCACAGCCACAGCCACGCCATCACCAACTTCAATTTTGCAACCTTTCAAAATTGGCCTTGAATCATCTAAAGCCACACTGAAAATTGACTTATTAATAATACTCTTCAAATTCTTTTGAGAAATTTCAAAATAATTTTCAAAATCGATTTCCTTAACTGCAGGGAACTCATCAGCTTTCAAACACATAATTTTACCAACGCTATCAGCATAGATAATACTCATAACATTGTTTGAATCAACACTAAGTTCAATTTGCTCATTGCTTATTTTTCTAACATACTCCGCAATAAATTTGCCAGGAACAACGATTTCGCCTTCTATTTGAACATTTGCCTTAATTTTCTTTTCAATGTAAAACTCTAAATCAGTTGCATTCAAAGTTAAATGGTCTTCTTCAGCAGTCAACTTTATACCTTCCAACACAGGATTTGTTGACCTAACACTAATACCTTTTGAAACCTTTAAAATAGCATCTGAAAAATCTAACCCATCACATATAACTTTCATTTTCTCACCCTTAAATATATTTTATTAAAAATCACTATTGTATAGATTGCATTAAAATTTGTTTTATAGAAAATTCACGATAAAATTTGTTTTATGAAAAATTTATTATAAAAGTATTTCAATAAAATTTGTTTTATAATAATATATGGTAAAATTATCTTATAGAAAATCTATTGTAAAAATATTTCAATAGAATTTATTATAAAATCATTTAAATAAAATCTATTTTATAGAAAATTTCCAATAAAAATTATGTAAAACGCTTTAAAAGAAACTTAAATTTTGCTTACACTATATTTTATTATATATCAAACTACAATATTCAACATAAACTAATATAATTTTTCAAAATCAAACATTATCTTTTATTTTTCACCTATCTATTATATATTACATTATTTATTTAATAAAATCAACATAATCAATAATCAAATATCTATTTGGTTCAACGCCTTCGCTATGTGTTGAAATATGTTCGATGTTAGATAAAATTGAGTGAATAACTTTTCTTTCATAGCTATTCATAGGTTCAAGTTTTAAACTTCTTTTTTCTTTTAAAACTTTCTTTGCCATTCTTTTAGCTAACGATTCAACAGTTTCTTTTCTTCTTTCTCTATAACCTTCAATATCGATAAAAACTTTTTTACCATATTCTTTATAATCGTTTCTAACAATGTTATTAATTAATGTGTGAAGTGCTTGAAGATTATCTCCATGGTGGCCAATTAATCTTCCAGTATTTTTCCCATCAACAATTATATACAAATTGTCATTTAAAATTTTGCCATTAATTTCGCATTCAACTTGGCTTAACTCACAAATTTTTTGAACAAATTCAACTAAGCGATTTTTAACTTTTTCTTCTAATTCAGTTAGTTCTTTTCTTTCAACCAACTCCACTTTTTCTTGTTCGTTAAACTTAATATTTTTTAATTCATTGGCTTTTCTTGCTTTTTCTTCTTTTTCTTGATAAAACTCAAGTTTTTCTTGTTCGTTTTCAAAGAATGTAAGCTCAACTTTTGCTTTTTTAAGCATAGAACCTTTTTCTAAAACAACAATATCAACATTTTCTTCTGTTGTTCCAAGCATTTGCAAGCCTTTTTCAATAGCTAGTTCTTTTGAACTTGCAGTAACATCAATAACTCTCATATTTCCCTCTAAATTATTTTTTCAAAGTTCTATCGTAACTTGATTTGTTTTGAACTTGTTTTTTTGAATCGAATTTATCATACATTTTATCAACAATCCAAGAAACAAGCGGACCAGTTACAAATCCAAATAGTGAACCTGCCACAACATAAAGCGCAAACGCAGAGTTGTATAGCAAAGTAAACACAGCCATAATAATTGGCATAACAAAGCTCATAGTTTTATTAGAACTTTGAACTGGTGGCAAACCTTTTTTCTTAGCCTTAACTTTTGCAATAACTTCAGTGATTTTTAGTGAACCGAATGTTAGTAGGGCAGCCAAAATACTAAGTATAAAATAACCATTCCATTTTGTGTATTTTGAATTGCTAAGTAAATCACCCATAACTAAGTTGTATGTATTTTCAGTGTATTTGTTGTAGTCAGCTTTTTTCTCTTCAGTATCTAACTCATCAACAATCTTTTTTTGCTCTTCAGTTAATTTATCATACTCATAACTCGTTCCAGCTTTTTCAACTTTACTTAATTTTGCAATACTTGAAAAATCTTTGTAGTTTAAAGTCACACTAGCAGAAGTGTCTGGGCGCCAAATGTTTTTAATCCATAAGAAACCTTCTTTTGTTTCTTCATACTTTTCCGTAACTTTTTCTTGAGCATATCTAACCGCATCTTCTTCACTCACGCCCGCTTCTATTTGGCTAGCATACTCAACTTTATATGTGTTATACAAACCATCATATTGTTGTTGAATTTTGTAAGCCGACATTGAATTCAAAGTAGACAACAATGTGAAGAAAACAACCATCGTAACAACCATATAAACAAGCATAATAGCGCAAGTTCCACCCATGCTATAATTTTCGCGTTTATATAACTCCATAGTTTTTTGGTTTTGAATTTGCGGGTTATTTGCATATCTTCTTTTGATATTGTCTAGCTCTGGTTTAAGTTTTGCTTGAACTTGCATATTTTTCTTAGTTGAATACTTATTGAAAATATCGAAAGGAATTAACACGCACTTGATAATCAATGTAACTAAAATGATTGTTAACGCATACGACATAACACCAGATTCAATAGAATTAATAAGCCAAGCCCAAAGACCTTTAGGTGTTGAAACCATTAAAAAATCCATCTTTTATCTCCTTTTATATTAAATGGAACATAGTCCTCAATTTCATCCTTGTTCCAAGGCACACATTTAGAAATTCTTTTAATCCCCAAACATATCCCTTTTAGAGTACCAAATTCTTTGATAGATTGCAAGGTATATGAAGAACAAGTTGGGTAAAACTTGCATTTTTTTGGTAAAATTGGAGAAATCACAAATTTATAAAAATAAATCAACATAAAACAAATTAATTTAATAGGGCAACACAGCACCTTAAAAACCACTTGCATATTTTTCTCCTTAAAAAATCAAAATTTTATTTTCTCTTTAAATTTTAGTATATAATTAAAAAATCATTAAATAATATATTTTTTTTTAATAATAGTATTAAAAAAATATAT
>JBNMHL010000060.1:0-3596 GCA_050872745.1 Clostridiales bacterium
GAAATATTGTATAATGCTTTAATTACAATTTTGTTTTAAGCAAGGAGTTTGTTTTATGGCTTACAAAGAAATGAATGATAAACCACAATATTCAGAATTACAACCAAGAGTTATTGATTTTTGGGAAAAGAATAAGATATTTGAAAAGTCTGTTAATCAAAATAAAGATAGAGAAATAACATTTTATGATGGCCCACCTTTTCCAACTGGAAAACCACACCACGGAACAGTTTTAGTTTCTTTTATTAAGGATATGATAGCTAGATATTGGACCATGCAAGGATATAGTGTTCCAAGAGTTTGGGGTTGGGATTGCCACGGTCTTCCAATTGAAAATCAAGCTGAAAACTTACTTGGAATAACCGATAAAAACCAAATTGAGCAAGATTTGGGAATTGAAAAGTTTAATGATAAATGTTTTGAAATTGTGTCAAACAACAACGAAGCTTGGAGTGAATATGTTAGGCAAATGGCTCGTTGGGTGGACTACGATAACGCATATAAAACTATGACTCCAGAATTTATGGAAAGCGTTATGTGGGCGTTCAAAACTTGCTACGATAAAGGTTTAATCTATAGAGATTATCGCGTTACGCCATATTGCACGCACTGTGAAACTTCCCTTTCTATTTCAGATACTCGTGAGTCAGATTCCACAAGGCCACGCCAAGACCGTTGGATTTTGGTTAAATTTAAAGCAGATAATTTTGAATTGAATGGCAAACAAGTGTATTTCTTAGCATGGACAACAACTCCATGGACTTTGCCATCAAATTTATGCTTAGCAGTTGGTGAAAAGTTAGACTATGCATTTGTGGAAGTTGGTGATGATATTTATGTTGCCTGCAAAAACACTTTGGCTAATTTTAAAAAAGTGTTTGGCGAGAAACCTGTTATCGTTAAGGAATGCAAGGGAAGTGAGTTGGTTGGAAAAACTTATGAACCACTTTTCCCATACTACGCCGATAAAAAAGCAAACGGTGCTTTTAAAGTTGTGCTAGCGGATTATGTTGGTGCTGATGAAGGTGTGGGAATTGTTCACACTGCGCCAGCTTTTGGTGAAGATGACTACTGGACATGCAAAAAGAACAATATCGAACTTGTGAATCCAGTTGATTCAAAGGGTAGATTCACTGAAGTTGTTACTGATTTTTATGGTTTAAAAAATGATAATGGTGAAGATAACGTTATTGCTATGAATCCGATTGTTATTAGATTTTTGTATAACAATGGAAAGGCTGTTGCTGATGGAACTTTAGAGCATAATTATCCACACTGCTGGAGATGCAAACGCCCATTAATATATAAAGCGATGGATGCATATTATTTCAATATCGACAAAATTAAAGATGAGTTGATTAAGAAAAATGAAGAAGTTAATTGGATTCCTGAAACCGTGAAACACGGCCGTTTTGGAAACTGGCTTGAAGGCGCAAGAGATTGGAATATTTCTAGAAACCGTTATTGGAGCACTCCAATTCCTATTTGGCATTGTGATGATTGCGGAGAAGAAAAAGTTTTAGGAAGCGTTGATGAAATTGAAAAAGTTAGTGGAATAAGGCTAACCAATTTGCACCGCCAATTTATGGATAAGGTTACTTTCAAATGCCCTAAATGTGGTGGAGAGATGAAAAGAGTTCCTGAAGTTTTAGACTGCTGGTTTGAAAGCGGAAGCGTGCCTTTTGCTCAAAAACATTATCCTTTTGAGAATAAGGAATGGTTTGAAAGCCACTTGCCTAGTGATTTTGTTGTGGAATACACTGGTCAAATTCGTTGCTGGTTCTATTACTTGCATGTGTTGTCGGTTGCTTTATTTGATAAACCTGCTTTTAAAAATTGCGTTGTTCATGGAACTATCTTAGCTAAAGATGGAAAGAAACTATCAAAGTCTTCAAAAAACTACACCGATCCTATGGAACTTATGAAAAAATACGGCACTGATGCGTTTAGGCTTTATTTATATCAAACAAAAGCAATGCTAATTGGTGATTTGCAATTTGATGATGAGGGAATTCAAGACGCTTATCAACAAATAATTTTGCCATTCTGGAATGCTTGTAAATTCTTTGTTTCTTATGCAAACATTGATAATTTCTATCAAAAAGATTTAGCAACACCAAATCCAGACAATCAACTAGACAAATGGTTGCTTGCTAAATTATACAATGTGGAAAAGAGCATCAAAAAGCATATGGATAACTATGAAGTTGATTGCTATGTTGGAGAACTTGCAGGGCTTATCGATGGTTTAACAAATTGGTATATTAGAAGGTCTAGAAGAAGATTTTGGAGCAATGGTTTTTCAAAAGATAAGAAAGATGCTTTTGAAACATTATATTATAGCCTTGTTGTTATTTCTAAATTACTTGCACCTGTTGCACCAATTATTGCAGAAGAAGTATATAAAAACCTTGTTCCAGAGAGTGAATCTGTGCATTTATCTAGCTGGGTTGATGTGCCAGAGGCTCTCAAAAATGATGAGCTTCTAAAGCAAATTGACTTGGTTCAAAATGTTATCTATCTTGGAAGAAACATTAGAAATAAGAGCAATATTAAAAACCGCCAACCATTGAGTGAAATGATGGTTGCTAGCACTAGCAAAGGAACATTAGATAAAATTGCTGAGTTTTTTGATGTTATAAAAGAAGAATTAAATGTTAAGAAAATCTCTGTTTTGGAAAATGTTGATGATGTGGCAAAAGTTAATTATGCACCAAATTTCAACGAAATAAGGTCTTTATATCCAGATAAAATGGGAGATTTAATAAAGGCAATTAAGAGCGGAAATTACAAATTTGATGAAAAAGGCGTGTTGGTTTCAATTGGTGGAGAAGAGAAGTTGTATGATAAATCAATTATTTTCTTATCATTTGTTGCAAAAGAAGGAAAGCAAGTGGCTAGCGAAAATGGAATTGTTGTTTCGCTAGATACAACAATAACCGATGAGTTGAAAAACGAGGGAATTGCAAGAGATATCATAAGAACTATCCAAGATGCAAGAAAGAAAATCAATTGCAGAATAACAGATAGAATTAATATCTCAATTTCAGGAATTTTATTTGATGAGAAAACTTTAAATATGATTTGCAATGAAACATTATCTTTCGCTAAAGAGAAATTAGAGTCTTGCGATATTTCAATTCCAGTGGAGCTTGATGATTGCAAGGTTGTGATTGAAATTTCACGAAATGATTAAATGTGTTAAAGCTAAACTAATTTATAGTTTACTAAAAAAGTTTAATTATTAAAACAAAACTAGTTCACATATCTTGTGGACTAGTTTTGTTAGAGAGATAGGTTTTGTTAAAGAGAGCTAGTCCACCATAGTGGACTAGCTTTTTTTAAGACTATAGTTTAATGAAAAAGAGTTTTATGATTAAAAAATCACTGAGAACTAAAAAACTCCTAATTCAATTAGGAGTTTTTGTGTCTAGACAATTTTTACTGATTTTCACTTTTTTCTGTGTCGGTGTTTTCAGAAACTTTTGTTGTTTTAGCCTTTGTTTGCTTAGATTCTAAAGTTTGAGTTTTGGTTTCGTTTGAGTTTGGATTGCTTTTTGTTAACTCAATTATAACAAAAACTAAGTGGGTGATGA
>JBNMHL010000061.1:0-3581 GCA_050872745.1 Clostridiales bacterium
TATAATATAAATTATTAAATAGAGAAGTGGTGTTATGAAAAATATTGTTTTATATACAGATGGGGCATGCTCAGGAAATCCTGGAATTGGTGGTTATGGAATAGTTTTGATTTATAATAATTATATTAAAGAATTTAATGGATATGAAAAAGAAACAACTAATAACAAAATGGAAGTAACTGCAGTTATAGAGGGGCTGAAAAAAATAAAAGAACCTTGCAATGTTGATATTTATACTGATAGTGCTTACACAATGAATGCATTCAGTGAAGGTTGGATAGATAACTGGATTAAAAATAATTGGAAAACTGCAAATAACAAACCTGTTAAAAATGATAATTTATGGAAAAGTTTGTTAAAAGAAATGGAAAGGCATAATATAACTTGGCACAAAGTTAAAGGGCATTCAGACAATGTTTATAATAATCGGTGTGATGAATTGGCGAGAGCGGGAATTGATGAGTGTAGAAGTATTTTGAATGAAAAAAAAGAGGTCTAAAAATCTCTTTTTTTGTAAATTATTAAATCAATTAATATTAAAAGAGCTGAGTATATTGTAATTATGGCTAAGCTTAACCAAAAGTTCGAATTTATAACAATAGATGTGTCTAAGAGTTTATCTAAAAATGCGGTTGAGTTTTCGGATATAACAACTTTGCTTCCAAAGAATTTAAATAGATTAGCGTTATAAAATGGTGAAAATTTAAACCATGATTGCGTTTTAAAGAAAATATTTAATGAGAGCATTGCGCAAATTGATGTCATTGTTGTGATAAATGTTCCAAGTATACTCCAGAACATAAATGCAAAAAAGCAAACTACAATCGCATAGAAGCATACTTCCAAAAGTTGAAAAAGGGAGTATAGTAATATATAAAGAATATAGTTTAAACTAAATGCAATTTTTGCATTAAAAATAACCAATAAATTTCCTGTATTAATTGCGGGTAGTCCATAAAGAATGTTAGCAAATAGCACTGAAAATAGTAGATTAAAAAGCATTAAAATAGATGCAAAATAAAACATTGAAAGTAATTTGCCTAACACAATATTTGTTCTGCTATATGGTCTAGATAATATAAACTTAATAGTGCCGTGTTTTTGCTCATTGGTAATGGAAATAATTGCCATAATAGTTACGAAGAAAATGACTATTAAAGATACCAATTTAATTGAAAAATACACGTAATTTAGTCCATTTTCGCTATCAGTTGTTTGGTATGAATAACCACTTTGATTTATAAAAGATTCTTCATAAATATTGTTGTTAATATAATATTCATATGCGGTTATTTTTTCATCAAAGTTATATTTATTGAAGTTTTCAAATGTTTCTCCGTAAAAATTTAAAGATACTTTATTATCTATTTCTTTTGTTGCATTTTGTGTGATTAGCATTTTAAATAATTTATATGAAGTTATGCTTAATAATCTATAATCGTTAATATAAAATTCACATTTAGAATTATTGCCTTCTAAATTATTTAAATTATTTAAAATATCTTTTTTATTATTGTTTGTTTTGTCAATTATAGTTTGTAGTTTTTCAGTAATTATATTGTCACTTGTTGAGTAAATTAACTCATTGCTTAAGTTTGAAATTTGTTTTTTTAAGTTAGATGAATTTGATGTTTTAACAATATTTTCATGTTCACCTTTAGTTATATCATTTGAGTTTTTTAATTTTAATTCAGAGATTTTATTTAAAGTGTTTGCAGATATATTTAAGTAGTTAAGATATGTAGTTTTATTTATAAAAACAAATTGTTCTGTGTTTAACAATTGCTTTAAGTGGTAATTTAATAAATTATTTATTTCGTAAAAACTTACCATATTATCATAGATTTTTTGTTTGTTGTTTTGATAAGTTAGGGCAGTTGATTGTAATAATGAATTTTGATATATGGTAAGAGAATTAGTTGATTCATTTATCATTTCTTCAATTATATACTGAACGAAATAAATTGATTTACTTTTTACATCATTTAATTTGTTTGTAAAATTATTCTTATTATATAACTCATTAATACTAACAGCTATATCACCAACATTATCTTTTCCTTCACTTTTAATTCTATTAATTTCTTTTATTAAAAATTTTAAGTCAGAACAAATTTTCGAATATTGTGCTGTGCTTATTAGTTCGTATAGGACAGGATATTTATTGAATATAACTTTTTGTTGAGTGTAGTCATAAAAATCATTTAATTTGTTTAGAACATTATTATAGGCTATTTTAGTATTTTCATCAACGGCTTTGTTCATTGTTGTTTCAAGATCTGCAAATGAGGCATAAACAGCATTTAACTTATCATCTAAATTTTGGTTTCGTTCATCAAACAACCTAAATAATTTTATGTTTTCAAATTCCGTTTCATCAAGTAAGTCATATTCATTTTTCTTTGTTGAAATAAAATCTTCATAGGTAATATTTAAAGGAGTTGTTAAAGTAATTTTTGGATTATATAAGTATGATGATAAATATGTTGCAAGCACAACAATAAGAAGCATTATATAAAATAATGGCTTTTTAAAAAACTTATTAAGTTCTAATCTTGCTAATCTAAACATATAATCACTCTAACCAGTTTTTATCTATTACTTTACGTTGAAGAATTTCATTAAATACTTGAGCTAATGATTTAGTTATATATTCCATTTTAAAAATTGAAATATGATATGCTTTAAGCCTTTCGATTATTTTTGCCAAACTCTCTTCCGCTGTGTAGACAATTATTGAATTGCCAGCAATGCTAACTTTGTGTTTCAATTCATTTAAAACAATTTTTCCAGCGAAGTTAGGGTAGTCAACTGTAATTTGAAGCTTTTTATCATATTCGCTTTGGTCTTTTAATTGGGCTATCGTTTTAATATCTTCTATTTGACCATTGTTCATAACGGCAATAACATCACATAACTCCTCAATTTCGCCAAGCATATGACTTGAAAGAACTATTGAAACATTTTCTTGCTTAGATATGTATTTTAATAATGTGCGAATTTCATTCATGCTATTTATGTCAAGACCAGCCAATGGCTCATCAAATATTAATAATTTTGGATCTGTTAAAAGTGCTTGTGCAATTCCAAGTTTTTGCTTCATTCCTGTTGTGTATTTGCTAACTTTTTTGTTTAACTGATCTTTTAACCCAACAATTGTAGCACAATTTATAATTTTTTCTTTAGATTTGATTTTTGAAAGTTTTGCGAAATACTTTAAGTTGCTATAGCCACTCATTGATTCAAAAAATCTAGGCGTTTCAATAAAACAACCTAAATTTTCGGAAGCCCTTTTTTTATCAGTGTAAATCGAATGATTACAAATTTTAACGCTACCTTTGTTGAAATTACAAAATCCACAGATAATTCTCATAACTGTTGTTTTACCTGATCCACTTGGACCTAACAGTCCAAATATTTGGCCAGCTTCAACTTGAAACGAGATATTGTTTACTGCTAATTTGTTATTAAAAATTTTTGTCAAATTTTTAACACTTAAAATAATATCTGCCAATTTTCACCCCTATTTCTAAAATTTTACCATAATAGGAATTTTATGTAAAGTTTAATAAATAAAATAA
>JBNMHL010000062.1:0-3481 GCA_050872745.1 Clostridiales bacterium
CACATAATAGTGTGGGCTTTTGCTTTTTCATATGTAATTTAAATTTTCAAGTAAATTCTATTCACCTTTTTGTTCTTCAAGTGGTGGAAGAAGATCTAGAACTTCTTTGATTTGCTTAATGCAATAATCCATTTGTTCTTTTGTGTGGGTGGCAGTGTAACTAGTGCGAAGAAGACATTGTCCTTCAGGTGTTGCAGGTGGGATTGAAGAGTTAACATAAACACCTCTATCGCTAAGCATTTTGCAAGCAAGGAAAGTTCTTTCAACTGAATAAGTGTAGATAGGGATAATTGGTGTTATACTCTCAATAATTGGAACACCGGCCTTTTTCAAACCTTCTCTCATATAATTTGAAATATCTCTTAATGCTTGAACTCTTTCAGGGTGTTCTCTTAAAATTTTTAAAGCGGCTCTAGCGCAAGCAACACTTGCTGGGGTGATGGAAGCACTGAAAATGAATGGGCGTGATGTGTGTTTCACGAAGTCAACGATTTCTTTATCAGCAGCCATATATCCGCCAAGACTCGCAAGGGATTTTGAGAATGTTCCCATATAGATATCAACATCTTTTTCTAAACCAAAATGCTCAGCTGTGCCTTTTCCGTGAGCACCTAAAACGCCAAGGCCATGAGAATCATCAACCATTATTCTTGCACCATATTTCTTAGCAAGTTTAACGATTTCAGGAAGTTTGCAGATATCACCACCCATACTGAAAACGCCATCAGTTACGATCAAAATACCTTTATCTTCTGGAATTGATTTTAATTGACGTTCCAAATCTTCCATATCGCTATGGTTATATCTTAGAAGCTTTGCATAACTTAATCTGCAAGCATCATAAATGCTAGCGTGGTTTTCTTTATCCCCAACGATAACATCGTTTCTTCCAGCGATTGCGCTAATAATTCCAAGGTTGCTTTGGAAACCAGTGCTAAAAGTAACAACGGCTTCTTTTCCCAAGAAATCGGCAAGTTCTTCTTCAAGCATAACGTGTTGGTCTAAAGTTCCGTTTAAAAATCTTGAACCTGAGCAACCTGAACCATATTTTTTCAATGCTTCAACGCCTGCTTCAATAACTTCTGGGTTTGAAGTTAATCCAAGATAATTGTTTGATCCAATCATAATTGTTTTGATTCCACTCATCACAACTTCGGTATCTTGACCAGTTGTTAATGGTTTGAAATAAGGGTAAAGTCCGCTTTCTCTTGCTTTGTTAGCGGTTTCGTATGTGTAACATTTATTAAATAAATCCATTCTCGGCTCCTTAAATAGTATTAAAGTTATTGTAGCACTTTATATTTGATATTCAAAACGATTAGGGAATAAAATAAAATTCAAGCAACAATTTTTTATATTAGAATAATATAATCAAAGTTAAAAAAGCTGGAATAACAAGAATCCAGGAGCTTTTTTGATAATATAGTTTTATTTTAAGATAAAATATGCTATGATATCATTATTACACACGAAAGTAGGAAATGATATGCAAATTTTAAATTTAAACTTTAGCAATATGAATGCTGTTGATATAATAATGCTTGTTAATTATATTTTTGTAACGCTACTTGGCGTGCTTTCGGCATATAGATTTTTATTTATAGTATTAGGCTTTTTCAAAGCTCCAAGATATAAAAAATCAACTGATTATAAAAACTATGCATTTTTAATTTCAGCGAGAAACGAAGAAAAGGTTATAGGAAACTTAATAAAAAGCATAAGGAAACAAAAATATCCGCAAGATAAAATTACGATTTTTGTTGTTGCGGATAATTGCACAGATAAAACCGCCCAAGTTGCAAAAGAAGCAGGTGCGGTTGTGTACGAAAGATTCAATAATGAACTTATTGGAAAAGGCTATGCGTTAAACTTTTTAACAAACCATATAATTGAAGATTATGGCTCAATGAAGGTGTTTGATGGCTATTTTATAATTGATGCTGATAACGTGCTTGATGGTTATTTTGTTGAAAAAATGAACGATGCGTTTTCCGCTGGGAATAAGGTCGTGAGATCATATATAAGTTCTAAAAACTTTGGCTCAAATTTTATCTCTGCTGGCTATGGGTATCACCATTTAAGAACGATGAGAACTTTACATATCCCAAGAACAAAACTTAACTTAAGTTGCACTGTGAATGGAACAGGCGTGCTTATAAGTAGTGAGATATTGGAAGCAAATGGTGGGTGGACAAACTTAAACATTACTGAGGATATAGAATTTTCAGTTGATAGTATTTTAAAAGGTTATCAAATTGTGAATTGCTATGATGCGATTCTTTATGATGAGCAACCCACAACTTTTAAGGTTATGTTTCGCCAAAGAATAAGATGGGCGAAGGGTTATTTAATAATGTTTAAAACCCACACCCTTGCAATACTAAGAAAATTATTTAGATTGAAAAATCCAGAAATTAAAGAAATTTATGGAGATAGAAAAGATAAGCAAAACTGGGCACAAAGGAAATTTACACTTTACGATATGGCATTCCAAATATTTCCATACGCGCTTGTTATGTTTATTTGGAAATTAATGTATTTCCTTGCGCTAATAATTGCTCAAGCATGCTTAGGAATGAGTGTGGTGGCAAGTTTATCTAATTTGGGAATAGCATTTTTGCAATCGTTGCTAACGCTATATATAACTTCTTTTATTCAAGTTATTCCTGTAACCATAATTGAGTGGAAGAGAATTGCTTGCTCGAATGTTAAAAAGATTTTATATATGTTTACTTTCCCAATATTTGACCTATTTAGTTTACCAATCACATTTATTGCATTGTTTAGTAATGTAACATGGAAACCAATTGAACACAAGGACACAACAACAATAGATACAATTGAAGAAATACATAAAAAGTATAATAAAAAAACCGATAAATAAAAGAAAATTTTAGAATTATAAAGTTAAACACATATGAATACCATATGTGTTTTTTTTGTTAATATAGAAATTTGGAGTTTAGAAAAAATTTAAAAATCTTTTATGCTAGTTAAAAATAAATATTTATTGGTTTTTAAACGAAAATTTGTATGCATCTATAATTGCTTGAACTGGCGGAACGTTCGATTATAGAATCATTTTATTTGCCTTAATCATAGAATATATTATGAAAGGCGAGTTTTAACTACATAATTAAGTCTTTTTAATAAATCATATATGTCCAAAAGTTATAGTGATTGAATACGAAGTTTTATTGTGTTTTATAAATTGCTTTTCAGAAATGTTTTAACTCATAGGAGAAAATATGCGAGTTGTTCATAAATATGGGGGAAGCAGTGTGGCAACCATTGAACAAATTCAAAGCATAGCGAGTTATTTAAAAGAATTACACGAAAAGGGAAATGAAATTGTTGTTGTGGTGAGTGCTATGGGGAAAACCACAGACTCACTAATAGCATCAGCAAATGAAATTGCCCAAAGCCCAAGCAAAAGGGAAATGGATTTACTTTTGTCAACAGGGGAAATGAAATCTATTGC
>JBNMHL010000063.1:0-3406 GCA_050872745.1 Clostridiales bacterium
GAATAATGGTTGATGATTCTCATGGCCTTGGCGTTTTAGGTGCTCACGGAAAAGGCACAGCTGAGCATTTTGGTTTAGAAAAAGATGTTGATATCTATATGGGAACATTCTCAAAATCCCTTGCAAGTCTTGGCGGATATATGGCCGCTGATAAAGAAATCGTTGACTTCGTGAAACACACATCACGCCCATTTATTTTCAGTGCTTCCATCACCCCAGCAAGTGTTGCTTGCGCTAGAGCTGCTTTAAAAATTTTAAGAGAACACCCTGAAAGAGTTCAAGCATTAAGAGATATTTCAAATTATATGAGAGAAGGTTTGAAAAAGGCCGGTGTTCCAATTATTGAAAGTATAACACCAATTATCCCTATTTACACTTATTCAGTTGAAAGAACTTTCCTTGCTTGCAAAATGCTTAGCGATAGAGGTGTTTATGTTAACTCTTCAATCCCACCTGCAACACCTGAAGGTCAATGTCTTCTTCGCACTAGTTACACTGCCACCCACACAAAAGAACAAATGGATTATTGCATTAAGCAAATCAAAGAAGTTCTAGATCTTCTTCCACCACTTGAAGAGCAACAAAGTGAATAGAATTTACTTGAAAATTTTAATTACATATGAAAAAGCAAAAGCCCACACTATTATGTGTGGGCTTTTGCTACCTAATAATGCGTATATAGGTAGAATGAAAAATGGAAAAACATTTTAAATTTAATTAAAATGCATTTAGATTATAATATGGTTTGAAGTCGTTGTCAATACCCATTTTGAAAATTTTTGCACTTTTTTTAAAATTTTTTATCGTATTTTATGTGCATTTTGCACCAAATTCAACTAAAAGTTTAAATTTGCACTCATTCTCGATTAATCAAATATAAATAATTTAATTAAATTAACATAGCTTTTAAATTATAGGCTTTTATAAATTTTAATTATTCAAAGCTTTATATATATTTGCGTTTATTAAAATCAACTTATATCCATTGCATTTTATGATTATCTTATTTTTATTGCATTCATCAATATTTATTTTTTGTTTTGATTTTATTTTTAAAATTATAGTATTTTTATCCCAATAACTAATTTCGTTCTCAATTGCTTTGGCGTTATTCTTCACCTTAATATCAATGCAAGGGTTATAAAATCCTTCACCATATATAACAATTTGATTTTTGAATTTAGGGACAATGCCATAAACGATTAGTTTTTGCGATGGAACAATGCTTTTATTTTGATAAGTTGTGATTTGTTGTGTGGTTATAATTCGAACAACCGCCCCACTTTCAATATCTTCTTGCACAACACAATTATTGGATATCACCACATTATCACCAATTTTGCAATTACCCCAAATTGATGCCCCATTTTCTATTTCCACATTATTTCCAATAACTATTCGATTATCTATTGAATTAGTGTTTGAGCAAATAACAACTCCACCATGCACCACAAAATTTTTGCCAATTATAACTTTATCATAAATTTTTGTGTTTTCAGACAATTCCAGCTTTAGCCCATCAGATATTTGGCACTTAGGTGAAATATATATATTTGTTTTTAAAAAACCAATTTCGCTTATTTTAAAACTAGCGAACTCAAGGTTATAATTTTGAAAAATGTGTGAAGCTATCCTATAATAAACGATTGCAAGTGTGCTGGCGCTCCAATGATTAGAATCTATAAAACACTCTTTTTGATTATCTTTTATAAGCGCTTTGCATATGTTTTTTTCACATAATTCCAAATCGAAATTTATTTCAATTGGCAAATTTTCATAAAGTATTTTTTTTATATATTTTTTTAATTCCATATGAATTAATATGAATTAGCGCTATTTTTTGATAATCAAAGGTTTCTATATATAATTTTTATAAAAAGAAATTTTGTTTTTTAAAAAATAATTTTTATGATAAAAAAACTCTAATATAAAAAGAAACATATAAAAATATGTTTCTTTTCTTTTTATAAGATTAACTTAATTTAGGTTCAATATTATGATCTTTAAAATGAGATATAACTTGCTCGTGGAATTTCTCCAATTCTTCGCCAGTTAGTGTTCTATCATATCTCCATATATCATAATGCAAGGTCACACTCTTTGTTGGTTCAATATCTTTTTCGTAAATATCAAGCAAACTAACTCTATATTCTAAATCTAAATCAACTGATTTGCCAATTTTCTCAATTTCAGAGTAAAGCATATTCTTTGGAACATTAAAATTGAAGTCTTGCTCACTCTTTGGATATTTTGAAACTGATTCAACAACCTCTTTTTCTTCATCTAATTCAAGCACTTTAGAAAAATTGATTTCGCACATAACAACATTCAATTTTCCATCTAGTTTTTTAGCAACACGATAATCCAACGCACCAATTTCACCAATCTCGCCTTTGTTTGAAATAATTGTGAAATGATTAATAGGCAAGAACCAATCTTCTTTCGCATCTGTCATTTTAAATGTCACATGGCTCTTAATTTCAAAATCAAAAATATAATTAACGATATTTTTCATTTCAACAAGCAATTCTTGCTGAGTTTTGTTCCTATCCGCTAAAGCAATACATAAAGATTTGGTTTCGTTTGTTAAACCTTTTTCGTTTAGATTTTTAACAACTCTTCCAATTTCAAACACGCCTACTCTAGAAAAATCGTTTTTATTTTCATTAACAACTTTAAGCATCGTTGGAACCATTGTGTTTCTAATTTGGTCGCTATCTTTTTGAATGCTATTAACAACTCTTATCACACTGCTTGGGTTTATCCCAATTGATTTATCAAATTCATTATCATACCAAATATAACTATGAGTTTCACTTAGGTTAAATCTCGTTGCAAGTGCATATTTAACTGCATATTCTAAAGCAACTTCAATGTTTTCTTTCACTGGTTCAACAGTTTGCAAAGTTGAAGATGGTTTAATATTATCATAACCATATATTCTTGTTATTTCTTCAACAATATCAGCCTTTCCGCTAATATCTTTGGTTGCTCTATGAGATGGGACATTAATTTTAAAAACTCCGTTCGGTTTTTCAGTCACACCAAACTCCAAACTTTTTAAAATTTCAACCACTCTTTCATTTGAAATCTCTTGGCCTATATATCTATTAATATAATCTTTGGTTATTTCAATTTCAATTTTAGGGTATTCAAATTTAACCACATCAGCAATTCCGCTTGAAACTTTTGCGCCTTCGTCTAATTTTTCAACTAAATAAACATATCTTAAAAGTGCTTTCATAGTTAAATTCGTGTCTAACATCTTTTCGTATCTTGCACTAGCTTCAGTTCTTAAACCAAGCTTAATAGCGGTTCTTCTAACTTGAACACCATCGAAGCAAGCAGATTCTATCAACACATTTTTTGTTGAATCTGAAATTGCACTTTTCAATCCACCCATAAC
>JBNMHL010000064.1:0-2950 GCA_050872745.1 Clostridiales bacterium
TATAAATAGTATAGAAATAATAATTTTTTATACTTAGATTCACTATGGTCTAATTTAATGTTAAATCAACTTATATGGCGAGTTTTGTCAAACTTGGGTATTGACATTGTTTGACATTCATAGTATACTTTAGTAAATCTGGAAAAATTTGAAGGTGGGTGGTAAAATAATGAAAAAATTTTTAATTTGTTTATTTGTTGCCGTTCTAGTAATATCAAGTGGCTTCACAATCTTCTTTTTAGTTGGAAATCAAGAGAAGATTTCTTTGTCTGCATCTGTTATGTATGCAAATAAAGGTGATGAATTCACTCTAGATATTAAGTACGTGAACAAAAAAGATGGCACAAAAGTAAACATCTCAACTAGTGATGAAAATGTTCTTGTTTATGATAATGGAATTTTTAAAGCTGTTGGTGGTGGAACTGCTAAAATTAATGTTAAAACATCAAACTCAAAGTATAGAAACTTATATTGTGATGTTTTAGTTGGTGATGGAACTGAATCATCTCCATATTACATTGAAAACG
This sequence comes from Clostridiales bacterium, assembly GCA_050872745.1. Taxonomy (GTDB): domain Bacteria; phylum Bacillota; class Clostridia; order Christensenellales; family UBA1242; genus UBA11490. The sequence continues at coordinate 528 of JBNMHL010000064.1, forward strand.
CAAATCAAATGATGTTGATGGGTTTGGGTGAATACACTTTAGACAAATGCTTTAAACTTGTTAACGATATTGATTTAAGCGAGGTTAATAGCGGATATTTTAAACCATTGGGTGAATTATCAGGAAGCTTCGATGGTAATGGATACACAATTAAAAATCTATACATAGATAAAGATGCATATGTTGCAAACAACGCATCTTTAGAAGAAATTGGTGATAGTTTTGAAAATGTTGGATTATTCAACACTATTGCTCACACAGGTAAAATATATAATCTTAAAATTGAAAAAGCAACAATCAAGGGTAGTTATAATAAAGTTGGAACTATTTGTGGTGAAAACTATGGTTTGATTGAAAGAATTGAAGTTAAAGATGTTTTGCTTGATGTTAATGCAGGTTACATCGGCGGTATCGCTGGTTCAAGCACCGCAACTGGTCATTTAGAAATTGATGAAGAATCAAACACAGAGAAAATTGTGGATTATGTTGCAACAATCGCAAGAAGTTCTGTGAATGTTGTTGCTGGTTTCGCATACACTGAATCTGCTCTAGAAGAAAGATCAATGAGTGGTGTGTTTGGTGGAATTGTTGGTTTAAACCAAGGCGGAATTTTAGTTTACACATATTCAGTTGGTAAGGTTAACGTTAGAGGCTTAGAAATCTACGGCGGTTTAATCGGCTCAAACTCATTCACAAATAGTGGTGTTAGAGTTATTCGTGGTGGGAACATTAAAGATTCTTACACGGCAATTGAAGTTGTTAATTCAAATGGCAGTTCAGAATATGGGGCTTTAATTGGTTTAAACTATGACTATAAAGAAGTTAAAGAAGAAACTTCAACTGTGATTGAAACAACTTACAATAGATTTATTGGTTGCTATTATGATAAAGATAAATCAAGTGGCTTAAATGCGATTGGTTCAAACAGAGTTCTTCTAGAAAACGGAACAGTTAAAGATGTGAATATCGTGGAAGAAACTGGATTTGTTTATGGCTACAATTCTTCAGATCTAAAAATTTATGGAAATTTAATTTCTTCAAAAGGCACTGAAACAAAATATTGGGATTTTGAAAATGTTTGGATTATTGATTCAAAAGTAAATGAAGGCTATCCAATTATAGATTATTCAAAAATTCATATTGATAGAGAATTTGATTTCGATTCAAAAGAAACCAAAATCACAATTAAAATTTACTTCGAATATAATGGCGCAACAAACAAAAATGGTGTAGACTCAAAAGATGTAACTCCAAACGAACAAATTGGAAATCTTCCAGTTCCAACTAAAGATGGTTACACATTTGCTGGCTGGTATTTGGAAAACACATTCAAAACAAGAGTTTACTCTTCAACAATTGTTAATTTCGAAACAAACACATTATTTGCAAAATGGATAAAAAATGGTGAAACAACTGATTATATCGTAATCACATTTGAATATAACGATGCAAATAGTGGAAACACAGAAACAAGTAGAAAAATTGCTATCAACTCAGAAGTTGGCAATCTTCCAATCCCAACTAAATCAGGTTATAACTTTGCTGGTTGGTATATTGATAGAGATTACACAACAAGAGTTTATGCAACAACGACATTTAACAAAAACACAACTCTTTATGCTAGATGGACAGTAAAACAAGATATTCCAGAAGGCGAAAAATGCTATATTACCTTAAAGTCAAATCTTCCAAACAATGATTATTGGATTAAAAACACATTTAAAAACGCAAACTACACTTTCAATTTCGAATCAAAGCTAACAGGAAATGAAACTGCAGTTATTGGTCGTGTGTCTTTCTATAAAGGAAGCACAATCACTAAAGCGTTTGAAAATAAAGGTGATGGTGTTGGTGTGTTCACATTCACACTTGCAAAAGAAAATGTTCAAACTGTTTTATTGCCATACACAACTTTATATAATGGCGCTAGCAATTATTCATTCTTACTAAACGGCACTGAAATAGGAACTGAAACAATCACATTGAATAGTGATGTTGAATTAATCGCTAAATATAATTATGAAGGCGATGGAACAATTGAATATAATGGAAAAGGTTGGGTTTCAAAAGAAGGTAGTAGCCCAGTTCAAATTAAGTCTTTAGCAGACTGGAATAACCTAGTTGTTGCACTATCTGCTTCAGAAAAAGTATCATCTCACAAATATTATTTTGCTCAAATAAATGATATCAATGTGGATTCTTTAGTTGAAACAAACACATTACTTCAAGCAAACAAATTCAACGGAATCTATGATGGTTCAAATAAAAAGATAACATTTAATGTTAAAGGAATTTCTCCATTTGTTAATGTTTTAAATAAAATTGAAAGCATTAATGTTGTTTATAATCAAGGAAATAGATTCTTAAATATCTTTGGTGGTGTTGCTCAATGCTTAGCTGGTGGTAGCATTGAAAATTGCACA
>JBNMHL010000065.1:0-2686 GCA_050872745.1 Clostridiales bacterium
AGGCTACTATTGTCGTTTCTGATGGTGTGGCAAATGTTACAAGAACTTTTGATTGGTCAGGCGAAAACGTTGCTGAAAAAGCGGTGGGCGTTATTGATTTAATCAAGGGTGTAAATGATGAAATGTTGGCAAATGGTTCTTTCTCAATTCAAATAACTTGGGGCGACAATGAAACATTAACATATACATTTGATTTATCTGATTTAAGTAAACCAAGCGAAGTTCAAGCGAGCTCAGCCGAGTTAGTTAGAGATTCGCTATCAGCGAATTTTGATAGCACAAATATATCTGTTTCTAAAAATTCAGCAGGTGAGTATCTAATTGAAGGTGAGTTTGAACCACAAACAGCAAATCAAAAAATTGCTTTTAATGACAACAATTACGATTATTATGTAACGCTATATTTTGAATGTTTATCTGCAAATGTTGACTGGGAGAATGCGAGTTTTAAATCATATGATATTTTTGACAACGGATCGACCGAAACATTAATTAAAGAAATGCCTTTAAATAATTGTAACGACACAGATTTTGGGCTTAACATAATAAAAGGATTAAAAAAGGACCAATATGGTTTCAAATTTGAAATTAAATGGAATAATGGTTTAACTACAATTTATAATTTTGTGATTCAAAATTCAACATTTAAAGATGTTGAGTAATGAAATTTGATAATAAATTATTTGATATATATTTTAATTTTGATATAATAAAAGCAACTGAAGTTGCTTTTATTTTTAATTTGGAGAAATTATGAAAACTTTTATTTTTGACAAAAACGACATAAATAATAATACTTTTATTATTAAAGATTCTGAATTTAATCACCTTAAAAATGTTATGAGATTGAAGAAAGGTGATGAGATTAAAGGCGTTTGCTTTGATGAGTTTAATTATTACGCCAAAATTTGCGAAATTAATAAAAATAATGCCTGTTGTGAGGTTATTAAGAAAGGGATAAATACTTCAAATCCTAAAATTAAAGTTTCAGTTTTTCAAGCGTTAATTAAAAAAGAACATTTAAATTTGTGCATACAAAAGTTAACAGAGCTTGGAGTGAGTGAGTTTTATCCATACGAAAGCGAATTTTGTACTGTTAAAAAAACTGAATCAAAACATATAAAGCTCCAAGAAGTTTCTAATCAAAGCATCAAACAATGTGGAAGAAGTATCCCAATGAATGTTGGTGAAACAATCTCATTTAATGAAATGTTAAAATTGTTGGCGGGGTTTGATTTAATTGTTTTTGCAAATGAGACTGAGAAAATTGAAAAATTATCACAAATCAATTTTGAAAATGTTAAAAATGTGGCTATAATTATAGGTTGTGAGGGTGGATTTTCACCAAAAGAAATAGATAAATTAATAAGTATTGAAAATCTTAAAAGTGTAAGTTTAGGGAAAAGAATACTAAGAGCAGAAACTGCAAGCATATGTTTATCGAGCATAATTTTAAATAAGTTAGGAGAAATATAGTGAATCAATTAGAAAAAGTTTGCATTATAACCTTAGGTTGTAAAGTAAATAAATATGAAAGTGAATGTATGGCAACATCACTTATTGAAAATGGCTTTGATGTTGTTTTTGATTTGGAATTTGCTGATTTTTATATAATAAACACCTGTGCCGTAACAGCAATGTCTGAAAAAAAATCTAGGCAGTATATAGCTAAGATTAGAAAAATAAACCCAAAAGCAAAGATTATTATTTGTGGCTGTGCTAGTGAATGCAATAAAGAACAATTTCAAAAAGATGAAAATATTGTTGTTTTTGGAACTCAACAAAAAAGTAATATTGTTGACTACATAAAAAATATACCTTTCGAAAATATTGATTATACTAAAATTTATGAAGAATTTGAAAAGCCGTTTGTTAACTCAACACGTGCATATTTAAAAATTCAAGATGGTTGCAATAACTTTTGCTCATATTGCATTATTCCATATTTAAGGGGAAGAAGCAGAAGTAGGAATTATGAAGATATAATAAAAGAGGCAAAAGGACTAAGTAAAACACATAAAGAAATAGTTTTAATAGGAATAGATATTAGTGATTATAGAATTAATAATGAACTTGCTTTAGGAAAAGTTATGCAAGGATTGAGTGATATCCCAGCTAGAATTAGAATCAGTAGTTTTGAAGAAAGAATTATCACTGATGATTTTTTACAAATTTTAAAGTCAATGCCGAACTTTGCCCCTCATTTTCATTTATCTTTGCAAAACGGTGACAGCGAAATTCTAAAAAAAATGAATAGAAAATATACTCGTGAAATGTATATTGAGAAATGTAAGTTAATAAAAAAGTATTTTCCAGATGCTAATATAACAACCGATATTATTGTTGGCTTCCCAGGAGAAACTGATGAGCAGTTTGAGAATAGTGTTAGCCTAGCAAAAGTGGTTGAATTTGGCAAAATTCATGTTTTTCCATATAGTTCAAGAAAGGGTACAGTTGCGAGCAAATATGAAGACTTATCGCCTGAAATAAAAAAGAAAAGAGTTAAAATACTTTCTAATGTTGGTGATGAACTATCAATAAAATATAGAAATAAGTTTCTTGGAAATGATTTCAGTGTGATATTAGAAGATGAGGAAGATGGTTATATAACTGGAATCACTGCAAATTATATTAAAGTTTATATGCCTATAAGCGATAAATATAAAAGTGGAGATTTAGTTAATAT
>JBNMHL010000066.1:0-2680 GCA_050872745.1 Clostridiales bacterium
AACAAGCATATTCTATTTAATATATGGCAAAATTGGATCTTCACCTTCTTCCAAATCATCATTTGGATTTGCTGGGGTTTCATTTTCAGCAAATTTACCAAGGAATTGAGCTTCATCTTTTTCTTTTGTTGTTGTGATAACATTTAGGTAATAGTTTTTATCTTCGCTATTTTTTGGTGTGTATGCAGATAGAATGTAAACCTTATTATCAACAACATTAATCAAATTCATAACATCAAGTTTATAAGTTTTATCCCCATTAGAAACTAATGTATTTTCAGAACTCTCATCTAAAATATTTATAGAGTAAATAGCATCAGATTCAATAAAATATAAAACATCATTTTGAACGCCAATAAGCTTTATTTCTGATGCACCTTTATAACGCATTTTTGATTCAAAACTTGAAGCATTATTATCATTTTTAGTAACGTACATAATTTGATAATTTTTATCAACGCCAATAAGTTTAGTTATATTTGAACTCGTTGGATTTTGAGCAAGGATTAAGTAGCTACTATACTCACCTTGAGTTATTTGAATTTGTGTTGCATTTAAAAAGCTATCTTCTTTAACATTTTTCTTGCAAACATATGTTATAGCATTGATATCTTTAACTTCATAATAAACAAAATCATTTTCTATTTTAACTAGTTTGTAGTTAGCAGAAGTGTTTTGATTATTAATATACGATTCACTTTCGTTAGCATCAGTAACACTCACCTTGCAAACAACATTACCACTAAATGTTGATGAAAGTTTATCATTATCATTTTTAGCACGTGTGAAGTAAACATACTTTGATGAAGAGTTGGTGTACCCAAATTTATCATATTCAGGGAATGCAACACTAGTTGCTTCTTCTGATAAAGTTATAACTTTTTTATTTTCACAGTTTATAGAAACAAGTTTCTTACCATCTAACACAACTAAATATGGTGTGTTATCAACAATAAATGTGCTCCAATCAAAAGCTGTGCTATTATTTGTAGTGTAATATAATCTAGTTGATTTTCCAGAACCATCAATTTTAATTTTGCAAATATCAAGCCACGAACTTTGAAGTTTACCATCAGAATCTTTTTCCATATGTGGAGTTAAAAAGTAAATATAATCACCAATGATATAGAACCCACCATTATCAAAACCAACAGTTTTAGAAACAACTAAATCACAATTAGTTAAGAAACCATTTTCATCATGTTGAACATTGCCATCTTTATCTAACTTGGTTCTATAGATAGCACCTCTTTCAACCTTTCCTTCAACATTATCAACTTTGTAATTTGAGAATTTTGATGAATCTTGATAGCCATTAACAAAATACAAATATTCGCCTTTTATAGCCACAATTCCGCCATTTCCATAAACCAAATCATTAGTGTTTGGGTTTTCACTTAAACCAGTTGGATTTCCACCACAACTAGTGAAAAAAGCACAAATAATTAATAATAAAGCAACTGCAAAAGAATAAACTTTTTTCATTATAAATCTCCTAATAAATATACTAAATAAATATACCAAATTTCACAATAAAAAGCAAATAATAAATATAAGTTAACTATTTAATTATAAACAAAAATTAAAGAAAATTACAAGAATAAACATTCTTTTTAAAAAATAAACTTTAATATGATTCTTAGTTTTTATAATCAAATATTAAAATTAAAAATAGCATTTATATTATTGCTTAAACATAATCATGTGCATTATTAAGTTAATAAAAAAACTAATAAAGATTAAGTAAATGGTATTCACTACTTAAAAATCATTAGTTTTAAAATTATTATTAGAATATTAGAGTGTTTGAGTATAAAAAACTACATATCTCTTCCATCATCAAATTCAGGACCTTCGCCTACCTGCACATCTCCATTTTCATCATAGTAGTATGGAATAGGGAATGTATGCTCATTGCATCCTTCAATGATATCTCTATTACGAATTTCTTGAGCTTTTTTCATCTCTTCATATGATAAAGGTTGTTCTTCAATTTCTTCTGTCTTTTCATTATCTTCGATGATAACATCTTCAGTTGCAGGAGCCTCATTAACACGTTGTGCAACACTGCCACTATTAGCTTTAGGTTTTTCACCAACTTGAACATCACCATTTTCATCATAGTAGTAAGGAATAGGGTATGTATGTTCATAGCAACCTTCAATTATCGATTTGTTACGCAATTCTTGAGCCTTTTTAAATTCATTTTCAGCTTCTTGTTCCTTATTTTTATTGTTTTTATGAGAAAATAAACCCATACTATCACCCTCCATAATAAGATCAATATAAGAAAATATAACCTAATGTGGCATGGCATTATGTAATAAATTCGAATCAATTTATAGAAAACAAGCAACAATTATATAAACATAAAACCTTTGCAACATTTAAATTACATATCTAGTTTGATATATTATATAAAATTATATTCAATATGTCAATAACTAAATATTATTTAATATAATATAAGCTGCAATTGTAAAGTTAAATCCATATTCGCTATAAGAATAAAACTTTTAATAATATAAACTATGTGATGTTAAAATTTTAAGCAAGTTAAAATTTTTATTTGCTAACGCAATTTCCACAATATCTTGTGGTATCACTGTTTTGATTAACATCAGTTGCTGGCAAGTATCCCTTCGGGCTGTTTGCCGACAACTTCCGATAATATAAACAT
>JBNMHL010000067.1:0-2438 GCA_050872745.1 Clostridiales bacterium
CCATTCCCACCTTTTGCCCAAACATCATTTAAGATAACTTTGGTGCTGTCTCCAATTAGTTTTTGAACAATTTCTATTTCATTTTTAGTGTCTGTTGAATACTTGTTTAAAGTTACAACAAGTGGTAGGTGATAGATGTTTTTGATAGTGTTGATATGGTGCTTTAAGTTATCAATCCCAATTTTGATGGCATCAAGATTTTCCTGTTCTAGTTCTTTTTCATCAACCCCGCCATGAAGTTTTAATGATTTTATTGTAGCAATTAAAACAACACAATTAGGTTTTATATCTCCGATTCTGCATTTAAAATCCAAAAATTTTTCTGCGCCCAAGTCAGCACCAAAGCCGGCTTCAGTTATGCAATAATCTGAATATGCCATAGCCATTTTTGTTGCTGTAAGGCTATTGCAGCCATGGGCAATATTAGCAAATGGTCCAAGGTGAACAAGTGCAGGTGTTCCAATCAATGTTTGAACTAAGTTTGGATTTAGAGCATCTTTTAGTAAAATGGCCATAGCATCTTGAGCTTTAAAATCTTTTGCATATAAAGGTTTGCCATTTTTATTTAAGCACACCATAATATTGCCTAAGCGTTTTTTCATATCGGCTAGGTCTTTTGAAACGCACATAATAGCCATAATCTCGCTTGCAGCGGTTATTGTGAACTTGTCTTTTCTTTCAAACGGCAAATTTAAGCATTCAATCTCTCTCAAACTTCTTTCATTTAAGTCTAGGCATCTATGAAACATTATTGTGCTAGGATCTGCGTTTAATTCATTGCCGTGAAAGATATGGTTGTCTATTAAAGAACAAAGCAAATTGTTTGCAGATGTGATGGCGTGGAAATCTCCATTGAAGTGAAGGTTGATATCTTCCATTGGAATTATTTGGCTATAACCACCACCAGTGGCTCCACCTTTAATGCCAAACACAGGGCCTAAAGAAGGTTCTCTTAATGCTAAGCAAACCTCTTCACCTTTTAATTTAAATGCATCTGCTAGCCCAATTGAAACAGTGGTTTTGCCTATGCCAGATTTTGTGGGGTTAATGGCGGTAACTAAAATCAATTTTCCTTGCTTAGTTGATTTTGGTAATTTGTTTATTTTTGCCTTATAATTTCCATATAAAGTCAAGTTTTTGGCAGAAACACCTAACTCTTTGGCAATTTGTGTAATTTTTTTAGGCTTAACGCTTCTAGCTATCTCAATATCAGTCATAAGCATTCACTCCTTTCAATGTTTAAACATATCTCTCGCATTAGTTTAACACATTCAAAAAATTTTTTCAATTGATTAGTGGATAACAATAAATTTATTACTATTGACAAAACTAAAAGAGAGTATTATAATAATATGTAATATGTGGACATTGAATAAACGGACTATAGGGGCGGAGGATAAATTGGGAAAAGTTAATAAAGATATTGAAAAAGTGAATAATGATTTAAGAAAACAACAATTAAAGGCTAATGAAAAGGAAACGAAAGAAAAACTTAAATTAATCAAACATCAACTAAATCAAAAACTTAAAGAGATTGATGAAAACGTTAGAATAAATTCTGAAGGGAAGGCAAGGCACGATAGAAGAGTGCAAAGAATTAACGGAAAAGAAGATAAAAAGAGATTAAAAGAAGAATTTAAAGAAGAGCAAAAAAAATTAAGGAAAAAGAGCATGGTTAGAGATAAGATTATGAAATTAGTATACGCATCTAAACTTCGTAAAGCAAATAAAGCAGATGAATCATATCGCTCAAACTCAGCCCCTATATATAATCCTTCTTATTTAACTATTCCAATGAGCAAAATTAAGTTTGTTGGCGACTATCAAAAAGGCAAAGCAAGAGCTAGAGAACAACAAAGAGAAAGGGTAGAGTTAGATTACTCTAAAGGAGTAGTAACTTTTAAGGACTATCTAACTGCAGCATTCAACATACCTGAAATTAAAAATATTTCTATGCAAGTTGGTGATAATAGAATATTAGCAAATATCGAGAATCTACTAGATGAAAATGGTAAATTAACAAACTTTGTGGGAAGTGATTTTATTGTAGATTTTCTTCAAAAAGCTAATGCAAATAATTTTGTCCTAACAAAATCTGATGGTACTCCAATTTATTTATCGGATCTAAACACAGTTTCAAGGCAAGAAACTATAGAAAAAGCAATTAAGGATTCACAGAAAGTGGGCTTTGCCATCAATGGTAAACAAAACAACATTCAATTTTCAACTTTTTCTAAAGAAGATGGGAATAGATATGTGGTGGCGCCTCTAGCCAGTTTAGTTAGCACTATGACCGAAACCGAAATAAGTGATATAATTATTCAGAGTGAAACTTGCATAAGTGCTTTTAAAGATGGTGCCGTTACTAACTTTGTAAGAAATAATGCAGGGGAATATGTGCCTATTGATGAAGCATCAAGAGAGGAAATTGAATATTC
>JBNMHL010000068.1:0-2229 GCA_050872745.1 Clostridiales bacterium
GCATCTGCCATAGAAACTTTTAATAAAACTCTATTTTCTGGATTCATCGTTGTTTCCCAAAGCTGTTCGCTGGTCATTTCACCCAAACCTTTATATCTTTGGATTCCAACTTTTGGTCTACCTAACTCATCAAGTTTGTTGTTTAATTCTTCATCAGAATAAGCATAATAGGTATCCTTATTATGTTGGATTTTATATAGTGGTGGTTGAGCGATATAAACATGACCATTTTCGATTAAAGGTTGCATAAATCTAAAGAAGAATGTTATCAAAAGAATTCTAATATGGCTTCCATCAACATCGGCATCGGTCATAATAATAATTTTATCATATCTTAATTTTTCTTCATTAAATTCCGAACTTACACCACAACCAAATGCAGTGATCATATCTTTAATAACACCATTTTCTAAAACTTTATGCAATGTTGCTTTTTCAACATTCAATATTTTTCCACGAAGTGGTAATATTGCTTGGAATTTCCTATCTCTTCCTTGTTTTGCAGTTCCGCCCGCGCTATCACCCTCAACAAGGTAAATTTCGCTTAAGCTTCTATCTTTGCAAGTGCAGTCGGCAAGTTTACCAGGAAGTGTGGTGTTTTCCAATATTCCTTTTCTTCTAGTTAAATCACGAGCATTTCTAGCGGCATCTCTCGCACGCTTAGCTGTAACACATTTCAAAACCAATTCTTTAGCAATTGATGGATTTTCTTCCATATAGTCGCCAAATCTTTCTTGCATTGCATCTTCAACGATTTTTCTCATCTCAGAGTTGCCAAGTTTTGTTTTGGTTTGCCCCTCAAATTGAGGATCAGTTAATTTAACACTAACAATAGCAGTTATTCCTTCACGCACATCTTCACCAGATAGCTTTTCGCTTTCTTTTAAAATGCGGTTATTCTTTCCATAATCGTTTATAATTTTTGTTAACGCATTTTTGAAACCAACAAGATGAGTTCCACCTTCTTCAGTGTTAATGTTGTTTGCGTAGGTGTTTATAATTTCGTTATAACCAGTGTTAAATTGGAATGCAATTTCAACTTCGTTTGTTTTATTAACCACATCCACATACACAGGATTTGGCAAAATTTTATCCTTATCGCGGTTTAAATAATCCACAAACTCAACAATTCCACCATCAAATCTATATGTTTCCTTTTTAGGCTCTTCACATCTTCTATCTTCCACAGAAAGTGTTAAACCTTTGTTTAAGAAAGCAATTTCACGAAAACGCGATTTTAACTCATCATAGTCGAAATCCAAAGTTTCAAAAATTTCAGCATCAGGCATAAAGGTTACCGTTGTTCCAGTTCTATCTCCGCAATCAGCAACTTCTTTTAAATCAGCTTGAGGGATACCACGCTTATAAAGTTGATAATGTTCTTTACCATTTTGATAAACTGTTACTTCCAACCATTTTGAAAGCGCATTAACACAGCTCAAACCAACGCCATGAAGCCCACCAGAAATTTTATAACCCTCACCACCAAATTTACCACCAGCGTGAAGCTTAGTCAACACAACTTCAACCGCACTTTTATGCTCGGTTTTATGAATACCGCAAGGAATTCCTCTTCCGTTATCAATAACGGTACAACTACCATCTTTATTTAAAATAACATTAATAACGGTGCAATAGCCAGCCAAAGCTTCATCAATAGAGTTATCAACAATCTCAGTGATAAGGTGATGTAAGCCCCTAATATCGGTGCTTCCAATATACATTCCAGGGCGCTTTCTAACGGGCTCTAAGCCTTCCAAAACTTGAATGTCGCCTTCATCATACTTTTCACTTTTTGCTAAAATGTGCTCGTTTTCATTTTCCATAAACATTTCCTTTAAACAAAAAAATTTTTTGAAAACCATAGTTTTCAATAATAGCCACCAAAAAACACAAATTCTTTAGTAATTAGAATAATTTTAGCAAACTTGACCAATTTTATCAAGTGATTTACTAATATTATATATATAAATATATTATATAATATATATAACATTAAAATAACCGTTTTGGTTGGATAGGCGAGTGGGGAGTTCCTAATTCCAAAAGTTGGGCAGATAAGTGAAATGGGGAGTTCCTAATTCCAAAAGTTGGGCAGATAAGTGAAATGGGGAGTTCCTAATTCCAAAAGTTGGGCAGATAAGCGAAATGGGGAGTTCCTAATTCCAAAAGTTGGGCAGATAAGCGAAATGGGGAGTTCCTAATTCCAAAAGTTGGGCAGATAAGCGA
>JBNMHL010000069.1:0-2215 GCA_050872745.1 Clostridiales bacterium
GCCTGAATGTAATCTAACACTATGCCACGCAATCATATACATATGTGAAGCTGAAAAAAGCAACTCAGTTTATTTGGCAATGAGTAAGGCTCAAGAAGATGCAGTGAAGTATTCAAATGTAAAAGTTCCTAACCATTTAAAAAACCATCCTACTGGTTACAATGATGGAACTGGCTCATATAAATATCCACACAATTATGGTGGGTATGTGAAGCAACAATATTTGCCAACTGAAATCGAAGACCACATTTATTATAAGCCATTATCTAATGGGCGTGAAAAAGGATTAGTAAGAAAAAAAAGTAAATTCTTTAAAGTGGATTAATTAAGTATTATTTCAAAAGTATTCCAGCTTTTTAATGCGAGATGTATTATTTTTAATTGAATTAATGCTAAATATGTGTGATACATTAAGGTGAAAAATATCAAAAATTATGCCTAAATGTATTGCATTTTTTTTCTGATTGTGATAACATACATAGGCTTTATAAGCGAATTACGCACCCATTTTAAATTTGATAGCTGTTGCAAGAAAATCTTGTGGCTATTCAGAGTTATAAAAAAGTGGGGAGGAAAAAACAAAGGAGGATTTAAATAATGTCAGTAATTTCAATGAAGCAATTATTAGAAGCTGGTGTTCACTTTGGTCACCAAACAAGAAAATGGAATCCTAAAATGGCTAAATACATTTTCACAGCCAGAAATGATATCCATATTATTAATTTGGAGGATACAGTTGTTTTAATCGACAAAGCGTATGATTACATTAAAGAAATGGCTAGTCAAGGTAAAACAATTTTATTCGTTGGAACAAAGAAACAAGCTCAAAAAGCAATCGAAGATGAAGCTAAAAGATGTGGAATGTTCTATATCAACTCTCGTTGGTTAGGTGGAACATTAACTAATTTTAAAACAATCAGAAGCAGAATCGAGAGATTAAATAAAATAGAACAAATGGAAAAAGTTGGAGAATTCAATCTTCTTCCAAAGAAAGAAGTTATCAAACTTCGTGCAGAAATGGAAAAGTTGGAAAGAAACCTTGGTGGTATTAAGGAAATGACAAAGCTTCCAGATGTTATGTTTATTGTTGACACTAAGAAAGAACATTTAGCAGTTAAAGAAGCAAAAGCACTAAATATTCCAATTGTTGCATTGTTGGACACTAACTGCGATCCAGAACCAATTGACTATATCATTCCAGGTAATGATGATGCAATTAGAGCAGTATCACTTATTGCTGGTGCTATGGCTAATGCGGTTATAGAAGCAAAAGAAGGAACAACTCCAGTGTCTGAAGAAGAAGGAACATCTTCTAACGATGGCGAAACTGTTGTTGAAGCTAGCGAAGAAACTGCAAGTGAAGTAGCTAGTTCTGAAGAAAATCAAGCAGAATAATTTTATGAGGGAGAAATAAACTATGTTTACAACCGAAGATATTGTTAAATTAAGAAAAAGAACTGGTGCCGGTGTTGTTGATTGCAAAAAAGCATTAACAGAATCTAATGGGGATATCGACAAAGCATCTGAATGGTTAAGAGAAAAAGGAATTGCTGCTGCTGCTAAGAAAGCAGATAGAATTGCTGCTGAAGGTGCTGTTTATTCATATATTCATATGGGTGGAAAAATTGGCGTTTTAGTTGAAATCAACTGCGAAACCGATTTCGTTGCAAGAAGTGATAGCTTCCAAGAACTTTGCAAAAATGTTGCTATGCATATTGCTGCTGCAAGACCTGAATATGTAAGTCGTGAAGAAGTTCCTGCTTCAACTGTTGAACATGAAAAGGAAATTTTAAGAATTCAAGCCCTAAATGAAGGCAAAAAACCTGAAATCGTTGAAAAAATGATTGAAGGTAGAGTAAATAAATTCTACAAAGAAATTTGCTTGTTAGACCAAGATTATGTTAAAAATCCAGACATCACAATCACTCAATTATTAAATGAAGCAGTTTTAACAATTGGTGAAAAAATCACTATCAGAAGATTTGCTAGATTTGAAATGGGTGAAGGCCTTCAAAAACGTCAAGATAATTTCGTTGAAGAAGTTATGAATCAAACAAAATAATAATGTTAGAAAAATCGCTAGAAATAGCGATTTTTTATATTTGTAACATTTTAAATTTATCATCAAAATTCGCTATTGACTTTTTATGTGTTATAAACTATAATATATATAATTAAATTTATGTGCTTATTAATTTCATTATAAGGGTGGGGA
>JBNMHL010000070.1:0-1900 GCA_050872745.1 Clostridiales bacterium
AAAGAACTGGTGAGGATGGTTCATATAGTTATGAAAAGAAAACCGAAGTTGGGGTGAAAGTTGTTGCAAAAGATAAAATAGTGCTTGAGAATTTAATTTTAACAACTGGTGAGAATAGTGCTAATTCTTATTATATAGCTAATAAGGCATTTAACTCTGGAGATAGCGTGGTTGATGGCTTTATGAAATTATTGAGTTACACTCATAACGGATTAATGTGGTCTCAAAACACCACACCAATAAGCGACTATGCGGAATATATTAATTCAGGTGAGACAAAAGTTTTTGGCGAAATCGAACCTTACGAAAGGAAAACTGAATTATATGAAGAAACAGGTTCGCTTGGGAAAAACAAGTATGTTATAAATGGTAAATCGGTTTATGATTTATATTTCGAAAGAAATAACACAACGAATTTAACAAAAAATATTTTTGAAAATGCGGAAATGCAAATTGAAAAAATAGAAAGAGATGGTTCGCCTGATTCTATTGCTTCATATAATATTATTTATCAAAATCTAGAAACTGAGCTTGTGGCGCCAATTAGGATAAAATTTAATAATTTAACTCAATATGGAGATAGTGTTGAAATTTTAATTCCACTTCTAACATATAAATTAGGTGTTGATGTTAATGGAACGGGGGTTAACTATGCATATGATAGTGACCGTGATAACTTAAAATTGGATGGAATAGAAACTGTTGTGTCTTATGATAGTTCTACTAAAAAATACACAATAAATCTAAACACGATGGGCGCGGGTAATAATGCACTTGGTAATTTCTTTGGCTTTAAGATAATGCAGTTATTTAGTAATTATGAAAACCAATTTGGGTTAGACAATATTTCAGTTGTTCCAAACTTTAATGTTGTTGATGAAAATGAATTGCCATTAGGTGTTTTATTAACGAACAATGAACTAATAATCGGTGATGGGTTCAGTGGCAATATTGAATTAAAGGCAGATTTGGATTATTATGTGTTAAAAAGTGGAAGTGCTGAAAAAGTGTTTTCAATTAGTGATGTTAAAATTAATTTGGTAATTTCTGAAGTTTCAATGAGATTATATTATAATTCTGATAATGAGTTTGGGAATGAATTAAGTTTTGATTCGCAAAAATTAAACTACACAACGAATAAAACAAAAACTCAACTTATTCCAATAATCAGTATCTTGAACTTGCCTAACAATATTAATTTGGGAAACATATTTAAATATAAGAAAATTAGTGAGACTAAAGAAGAAAGTTTCTCATCATTTAAGATTAAAGAAATTAAGCTAATAAATGGCACAATAATTGATGAAGAAACAGATCCGAGCGTTGGCAAAATCGGAAATTATTTAACAATAGGTAATGCCACAACATTCACATTAAATATTGTCGGTGGAAAAGAGAATGATATTGCTGAGTTTACGATAGAGACTACTAGTGGCGATGGCAATATTTATCATCTCAACTATGTTGCAAGATTAAATAAAGATGTTGATTTAATTACGAGTGAAACTGCATTTGATTTAAATGGTATAGTTTCTTGCTCAAACTATGAAATCTATTCAATGACTTTATTTAATGATAAGATTTACAAGTATAGTAATGAATCAGATAAATCAAAAATTGATGAATATTTATCGCTTTCAATAAACAACTTAACATGCTTAAAAGATGGCATAGAAAAAGTTGTTATTAAGGCGATTGAAGGTGGAAATGAAGTTTATATTGATTTATTTGCAAAAGAAATTAAAATAGTAAATGATTTAAGCACTAGTGTTGCGAATATTAACTTAAACAGTTTGGATGATAAGAATGAAACAAACCTAAACTATGAAATTTATTCGGTTTATATGTTTGAGAAAACTACAATTGGTGGGGAAGATTTAAGCGAGTATGCAAGTATTAG
>JBNMHL010000071.1:0-1638 GCA_050872745.1 Clostridiales bacterium
TTAAATACCGATAGCAGTAAAATTCAAGTTTTAGCTCCAATGAAAGCAGGAATTTGCGGAATAGATAATCTAAATAAGTGCTTGCAAGATAAACTTAATCCATCATCTCTTAAAAAGCCCGAAATTGAATTTGATAAATATATTTATAGGGTTGGCGATAGAGTGATGCAAATTTGCAATAACTATGAACGTGTTTGGAAGCGCGGTTGCTCAGAAGAAGGGACTGGTGTTTTTAATGGCGATATTGGCGAAATTTCGCTTATTGATGTTTCCACTGGTGAAGTTATAGTAGAATTTGAAGATGGAAGGCGTGTGACCTATTTTAAAACCGATTTATCAGAACTTATGCTTTCCTACGCCATCACAATTCATAAAAGCCAAGGCAGTGAATTTGATGCTGTTGTGTTGCCACTATTGTCTGGTCCTCCAATGCTTTTAACACGAAACTTGCTATACACAGCTGTTACAAGAGCAAAAAAGATGGTTGTGATTATTGGCTCAAAAGCTTGCGTTAAACGAATGGTTATGAACAATCACACCCAAACAAGATACACAATGCTTTGTGACTTTCTAAAAGAAGGTAATGAAACTTTAATCAATCAAGCAATATCTTTAGATGAATAAACTTTATCTAGTTAATTTCTTATCAGATTAGTGCGATTTGAAGCTAATCATTTCGCAAATATAAACATTAAAATTTAAAACAACACCAAGGAAAAATGAAAATATTAAATATTATAAAACAAGCTATTTATCCAAATCATTTTAAATGTGCTTGTTGCGGAAAAGAAATAATTTATAACTCATATGACTTTTGTGATGAATGTTTGGTGAAACTTCCATACATCTCAACAAAAGTATGTTTGCGTTGCGGAGAGCCTTTAGGCACTCTCGCAAACTATTGTATGCATTGCAAGAATAGTCATCATGAATATAAAAGAAATTTTAGTTGTTTTTCCTACACTTCTCCAATTTCCGATTTAATCGTGGATTATAAATACAACAACAAAAAATACTTGAGTTCAATTTTTATTCCATTTATGATTCAAAAATATTTAGAAAGCGGAATAACTGCAGATCTAATTATTCCTATTCCACTTCATAATGAAAGATTAAGGGCTCGTGGGTTTAACCAAAGTGAACTTATTGCAAACGAGTTTGCTAAGAAACTAAATATGGAATCTTCAAATAATATTTTAGTTAGAATCAAAAACACACCAAAGCAATCACTTCTTTCTATGGAAGAAAGAAAAAATAATATGGAAAATGCGTTTGAAGTTGTTTCAAAAGATAGTGTTAAAGGAAAAACAATACTTATCATTGATGATGTTTACACAACTGGAGCAACCATAGATGAATGTGCAAAAGTTTTAAAGAAGGCAAAAGCCAAAGAAGTTTATTCTCTAACGATTGCCCACGCAATTAGAAACAAAGCAATATAATATGATTTAATTAATTTGTGTTATTAGAAATAAACATATATAATCATATAATATATCATTTCAAATTAAATAAAAAATGCTAACAAAAATGAAGTGAACCCTATTTTTGCACCTTAATAAAAAAACACTTCAATATATAAACCTCCTATGGTACAATTACCATAGGAGGTTTTTTATGGCATCTAAAAATCAAAAA